>JASHTA010000284.1 GCA_030040795.1 Gammaproteobacteria bacterium
CGTCACGGCGGTGCAATCGAAGCCGGTCAACGACGTTGCGGACATGGAGAAGGTCATCGCGTCTCTCGGAGACGGACAGCGGGCGACGGCCCGCTATTTCACCATCGAGGAGCCGAACGGCAGCGAGCTGCACTCGTTCCGCATGGATCGGCACTGGTTCCCGGCGCGGTTCTGCGACCGCAACGACACGAGCGGGCTATGGGACTGCACCGATCTTCCGCGCGTGCCGCCGTGGCGGCCGGAAGAGGGGGGCGCGACGGAGTTTCCCCGGTATTCGGATCCGCGGCTGGCGCGCCTCGCGCCGTCGCTGGTTCTCGTGAACTACGACATGCCGTACTCGGTGTCGGGCGTCACCGAGCACTACTATCACGGCACCGGACTGGTCGTGGACGCCAAGCGCGGACTCGTGGTCGTCGACCGCAACACGGTCCCGGTGTCCGTGGGCGATGTGAGCATCACCTTCGCCGGTACGCTGCAAGTGCCTGGACGCGTAGTCTACGTGCACCCCCTGCACAATCTCGCGGTGGTCGCCTACGATCCGAAGCTCGTCGGCGACACTCCGGTGCGCTCGGCGACCCTCGTTCCCGGCAAGCTCCAGGCCGGCGAGAACGTCTGGGTCGTCGGGATGAGCGGCGACAGCGTGCTGCACACCCGCGCCACCCAGATCTCGAGCATCGACCCGATCGATCTGCCGCTCTCGCGAACCATGCGTTTCCGCGACACGAACGACGAAGTCGCGGACCTCGTCAATCCGCCTCTCGATTACGACGGCGTGCTCGCCGACCAGAACGGTGACGTACTCGGCCTGTGGTCCAGTTTCGCCTACGACGACGGCCACGAGGAGCAGCAAACCGAGAAGGGCGTATCGATCGATCTCGTCGCCGAGATGCTCGACCGCATTCGCACGCAGCGGCCGCTTCATTCGCTCGAGGTCGAGCTGCAGCCGATCTCCCTCTCCGATGCGCGCGAGTTCGGACTCACCGCGGAGTGGCTGCACAAGCTCGAGCAGAACGATGCGACGGAGCGCCAAGCGCTCGCGGCCGAGCGCCTGGTTGCCGGATCGCCCGCGGCGCGCCTGCTTCAGCAGGGTGACATTCTGCTGGCCATCGACGGAAAGGTCGTCACGCGCTTTCGCGATGTCGAGCGTGCCGTCGGAGACCGGGACAGCGTTGCGGTCACCGTTTGGCGCAACAACGCCGCCCGCACCATCGAGGTGCCGACGGCCAAGCTCGCTGGCGCCGATGTCGACCGGTTCATCGAGTGGGCCGGCGCGACGCTCCAGACGCCTCATCGTCCGATGAGCGCGCAACGCGGCATTCCGCCGGTCGGCGTCTACGTGGCCTACTTCTCCTACGGCTCGCCCGCCGCGCGCTACGGTCTGTATCCGGGCCGCCGGATCGTCGAGGTGGATGGAGTCCCGACGCCGAATCTCGATGCGTTCCTCGCCGCGGTCGCCGGGCGGCCGGACCGCTCTTCCGTGCGCCTGAAGACCATCACGTGGAACAACGCGGTCGAGGTGATCACCCTCAAGCTCGACAGGCATTACTGGCCGGGCTACGAGCTGAAGGACACGCCGCAAGGCTGGATACGCACCCCGCTCGAGTAGGCCGGGTGCCGCAAATGCGAAGCCCGTCGCACCGCCCGGGCCATATTGGGCGGTCCGCGCCACCGGGCTTGCTAAAATCTGCGGTATGGTCCGGGTCGTCCGAGCAAGTCAGGTGGAGATCGATGCCGCGGTGCAGGCACTGCGCGACGGAGATCTCGTCGCCTTTCCGACCGAGACGGTCTACGGCCTCGGCGCCAATGCGCAGAATCCGGCTGCGGTCCGCAAGATCTTCGAGGCGAAGGGCCGGCCGCCGAGCCACCCGGTGATCGTCCATCTCGACAGCCCGCGGTACTTGCACCGCTGGGTGCGGGAGGTGCCGGAGCCCGCGCTGCGCCTCGGCGAGCGGTTCTGGCCCGGTCCCCTCACGATCGTGCTGCCGCGCGCCGCGAACGTTCACGACATCGTCACCGGCGGACAAGATACGATCGCCGTCCGCGTCCCCTCGCATCCCATGGCTCAGCAGCTGCTCACGGCGTTCGGAGGAGGCATCGCGGCGCCGTCGGCGAACCGCTACGGCCGCCTGAGTCCCACACGCGCGGACCATGTGCGAGATGAGCTGGGCGACGCCGTTCGCATCATCCTCGACGGCGGCGAATGCCAGATCGGACTCGAGTCCACGATCGTCGCGTGCGAAGGTCCGAGGGTGCGCCTGCTGCGGCCGGGCGCCGTCACGGCATCCCAGCTCCGGGAGGCCGTGGGCGACTTGCTCATCGGGCCGGACGCCCAGTCGCCGCGGGTTCCCGGCAGTACGCCCTCGCACTATGCGCCGGCCACGCCGATGTCGATCGTGCCGTCAGGCGAGATCGATGCGCAGGCGGCTGCGCTCTCGCGGGGCGGACAGCGGATCGCCGTGCTCGCCCAGCGGCTGCCGCTCAAGGGCCACAAGTACGTCACCTGGATCAACGCGGGCCGCCGTCCCGAGCAGTACGCGCAGGACCTCTACGCGAACCTGCGCACGCTCGACAAGGCCGGCTGCCGCCAGATTCTGGTGCAGGACGTGCCGCACGACGAGCGCTGGGACGCCGTGCGCGATCGCCTGTTGCGCGCGGCCAGCAACGTATCGGATAGTGACGACACCGGGGCAATGGCCGTACTGCCCTGAGGCAGAGCCCTTGTCATCGAGTCAGTCGCGACGCCGTCGC
>JASHTA010000285.1 GCA_030040795.1 Gammaproteobacteria bacterium
CCGAGGCGGTCAAGGCGAATCCGCAGCTTCACCTGGAAGCCAGGCGCGAAGCCGAGCTGGTCGCGGCGGGCATGCAGCAATTGAACGGCATCCTGAACTTCGTCGCCTACTTCGTGGGGGCGATTCTGGCGATCGCGGCCACGATAGGGGCGGCCAACTCCCTGTATGCCGTGGTGGACGGCCGCCGTCGCGAGCTCGCCACGCTGCGCGCCGTCGGGTTCAGCGGTCTCCCCGTCATCTTTTCGCTGTTATCCGAGGCCATGCTGCTCGCGCTTCCCGGAGCGCTGATCGGTGCGGGACTCGCCTGGATCTTCTTCAACGGTCGAGCGGCCAGTCCCTTCGGGTTCCAGTTTCACCTCGCGGTCACTCCCTCTCTGGCGCTGCTCGGCATCGTCTGGGCGCTCTGCATGGGCCTCGTCGGCGGGCTGATGCCTGCTGTTCGAGCTGCCCGCGTGCCCGTAACCGTCGCGCTGCGCGCGACGTGAGTCTCGGCGTTCGTGCGCATGCAGCCGGCGCGGATCGGTGGCGGAGTGCCGCCCGCCGCGGTAGGCTCTTGCAAGGTGCTCGAGCGTGGAGACCGTCCATGGCGATCAAACGTCCATCCAAGAGCCGGGGTACGCCAGTGCGCAGGCCTGCCAGTTCAGCGGCAGTGCGCCACGTCGAGGTCAGGCCGAAGCACCAGCTGGTCCCCGGGGAAACCTACGAGGGCTGGTTGTGCAAGAGCTCCTCTTGCGGACTCGTCATCGCCATTGCACCCGCGCCGGAAGGAGCCAAGTCGAGTGCATCCGAATCCGACGATCATCTGAGCGTCCTCAAATGCCCCCACTGCGGGAATGAGGATCTCTACCGCTGGAATACGCGGGGTAAGCACACGTACGCTCCGAAAAGCCCCGGAGCCTGAGCTCAGGTGGGCAGCTGGGGCGCCTGCGCCTCCAGCGCGCCGGACATTCGGCCGGAGAGGCGCACCGGTGCCGTCTCGGGGAACAGCATCAGCGCAATCTGTCCGACGGCCGTGGCGCCGATCAAATACCACGCGGGCGCCATCGAGCTGCCCGTGACGTGGATCAGCCAGGTGACGACGAGCTGCGTGGTGCCGCCGAACAGCGCGATGGCGAGCGAGTAGACCGTGCCGAAGCTGCTGCTGCGGAGCGATTGAGGCAGCGCTTCGGCCAAGGCGGCGAAGAAGGAGCCGGCCCAGAAGGATTGCACCGCCCCGAGCAGCGTCATGCCTACGATCAGCGGTCCGGCGGAGGGCCGCGCGACGATCCAAGCGAAGACGGGGTAGATTCCGGCGAGGAAGGCGAGATTGCCCCAAACGTTGATCGGCCAGCGGCCATAGCGGTCGGAGAGCCGCCCGCCCAGCCAGACGACCGGCAGGCTGACAACATAGCTCGCGAGCTCGGCCAAGAAGCCGACACGTGCGGGCAGGTGCAGCGTGTGCTGTGCGTAAGTCACGATGTACGTGAAGAAGTACACGCTGATCGTTCCGGCGGAGAGGACGGCCAGGCCGAGCGCGATCACGCGCCACTCGCGGCGTCGGAGCCGGCGGGGCTGTTTTTCAGCCGAATGTCGCGCCGCGATCGATGTGGGGGCCCCGGATCCGTGCTCTGCGGTGTACGGCTGCAAGGGCTCTTCAGCGCGCAGCGTTTCGGGCAGACCGGTCCGCAGCCAGAGTCCGAACGGCACGGCCGCGGCGCCGAGCAGCAGCGCGATGCGCCAACCATACGCATCGAGCAGCGCGGGCGGCATGATCGCCGTGAGCGCGACGCCGACCAGGTTGCCGGCGATCAGAGCCATCAGCTGGCTCGCATCCTGCCAGGAGACTGTCTCCCCGCGACGCTCGGGGCTGGCGGCCTCGGCCAGAAACGCGGTGTTCGAGCCCACTTCCCCGCCGAGGGAAAAGCCTTCCACGAGCCGTGCGATCACCGCCAGGATCGGGGCGGCGATGCCGATCCGCGCATAAGAGGGAATCAGCGCCATGGCGGTGATCGAGCAGCCAATCAGCACGAGGCACAGCATCATCGCCGGCCTGCGTCCCACGCGGTCCGCGTACATCCCAAGCACGATGCCGCCGAGGGGCCGCGTCGCGAACCCGGCGCCAAACGTGGCGAGCGACAGCATGAGGCTTCCATAGGCCGACGAGGTCGGAAAGAACGCGTGGCCGATCTGGATCGCAAACAGCGCGTAGATCAGGAAGTCGTAGAACTCCAGCGCGTTGCCGATCGTGGCGGCGATGATGTGACGGCGCCTGAGCTGCGCAGCGCCGCGGTGGGACTCATGCACGATACGGCCTTCGGGGGCGGGAACGGCATCCGGCGCCGCGCACTATACGCCTCTCGGCAGCCCTTCTCCGCCGCGCTCGAGGGATGCACAATGACGCGAACGCTCCCGGCGCGATGGGAGCTCACTCAGGCTCGAGGCCGGACTTCGCGACCGGCCGAAGCGGAGGCAAAATTGAAGTGCCCCAGATGCAATGTGGATCTGCAGCCTGCCATCCGGCACAAGATCAAGGTCAATGCCTGTCCCTCCTGCAAAGGGATGTGGTTCGACTGTCAGGAGCTCGAGCAGCTCGAAGACGAGGTCTTCGACTTCGGCGAGCATGCGAAGGGAACCCTGGTCACCAGCGCCGTGCCGACGAGCGACAAGTGCCCCGAGTGCGGCGCCTTTCTCAACCGGTTCCGCTACCGGTTCTACGATCTGGAAATGGAGCTGTGCGATCGCCAGCACGGGTTCTGGCTCGAGGCGGATGAAGATGATCGAGTCCTCGAGCTCATGAAGCATGAGGAAGTGGATCTGCAAAGAAAGCTGATCGCCGAGGACCGTTGGGCGGCCACCCTCAAGCGCATGCGCTCGGGCTCGTTCCTCGGCAAGCTGCGGGATCTGTTTCGCTGATCGAGCCGAATGGCCGGCGGAGGCGAATCGCCGCCCGACTAGTCATCCCCGCGCCGCACGTCCAGCGCCACGAGCGTGCCGTCAGGATCAACGTTGAGGTCGAACTGGATCGGCTGGCAGCAAACCTGGCAGTCCTCGATGTAGCTCGCCGAGCCGGCGGTCAAGTCGAGCACCGTCTCGAAGCTCTCGCCGCAATAGGGGCACGCAACGACCTCGGGTTGCGCGCCGCCTGCAGAAGCGCCAGTCGCCCTGCCGGCAACAGGCGATGCGTCGCTGCCGGGCTCGTCGCTGCCGGGCTCGATCAGCGGCTCGAGGCCATAAAGCGCGTCGATGTCCCGGCTGTCGAGCGCCTTCGGGCGGGGTTTGGCGGGTCGCCTCTGCGTGCGGGACCGCGTCACGACACTTACTCGCCCGCGACGTAGTCCGCCGCAACGGGTCCCTGCGAGAGGCGCTTGTGCGGGAAGAGCAGGCCCGCCGCGAGCGCGGCCACGGAGATCACCGCGATCACGTCGAAGACATGATGCAGCCCGGCGCTCAGCGCGCCGGCGACCTGTGCAGCAACACCCGCGTTGATTCCCCCGTGATCGGGCGCGAGGAGTTGATTGAGCACCGAGGCGGGCACGCTGGGTCCGATCCCGGCCGCCAGCACGGCCCCGAGCGCGCCGACGGCGACCGCGCCGCCGATCGTGCGGAAGAAGATCGTGCTGGCCGTTGCGACACCGCGCTCCTGCCACGTGGCGCTCTCCTGCACGGCGATGATGAGCGCCGAGTTGGCCGCTCCCATGCCGGCGCCCATTGCAAACATGGTTATGCCGAGCGGCAAGGCAGAGGCGCCATGGCGCATCAGGACGGCGAGCGTGATCGACATGACCATCACGATGGCAAAGCCCGCGCGCACGAGCGGGCGGTAGCCCGTGCGAGGCAGAAGCCGACCGCCGATCGTGCTCGCGATCGGCCATCCGATCAGGATCGGAGAGACCGTGGCGCCCGCTTGAGTGGGGGTACCCGCCAGCACGGCCTGGACGTACAGCGGCAGGTAGATGACCGTCGATGACATGACGGCGCCCACGGCAGCCCCCGCGGCGCTCGAGATGCCGATGACCGGCCGGCGCAGGAGCGAGAGCGACAGGACGGGCTCCGTCACGCGGCACTCGACCCAGATGAACCCTGCAAGCAGTACAGCCGCGAGCGGCAGCATGGTCCCAGGTTCGAAGCGCTCGGCGCCAAGGAGCAGCGTCACGATCGATCCCGTGAGCAGCGCCGCGCCGCCGAGGTCGAGGCGGTGCTCGTGCGTCTCCTTGTGCTCGTGGAAGAACGTCGTGAGAAAGAACGCGGAGAGCAGTCCGAAGGGGACATTGATGAAGAAGATCCAGCGCCACGAGAGCGCCTTCACGATGAGTCCGCCGAGCAGCGGTCCGCTCATCGCCGCAACGCCCCACACGGCGCCGAACACACCCTGCATGCGCGCACGCTCCACCGGCTCGAAGATGTCCCCGACGATCGTGATGGAGATGGGCTGCAGGCCACCCGCGCCCACACCCTGCAGCGCTCGAAAGACGATGAGCTGCGTCATGCTGCGCGACAGGCCGCTCGCCATGGAGCCCACGAGGAAGATGGCCATGCTGAGCAGGATGATCGGCTTGCGTCCGTGCAGGTCGGACACCTTGCCGTAGAGCGGCATCATGACGGTCGA
>JASHTA010000286.1 GCA_030040795.1 Gammaproteobacteria bacterium
TGCCGTGGCTCGATACCGTCTCGAGAATGAGCAGCTGAATCAGCGAGAGCGCAGACGGGATGAGCAACAGACCGAGAAATCCGCCGCGAACGGCGTGATGAGTCTGCCACTCGTACCACGACTGCGCTGCAAGTGAAGAGGCGAAGGGCACTCTGGATGCGCTCCGGCGGCTCCCTGGCCGGTGGCCGTCTGCGACAAGGTCGGCTGCGACCGACAGTGGCGGCTCGCCTCGTCGCGCCCTGATCACCCCCCGCACGGCCGCCGCATACGCCACGGGCAGCTGGAGCGCTGCGAGAAACAGGATCGGTCCCGGGGCGACCCGGGAAGATACGACGAGCACATAGGGCGCGAGATGGACGACCAGCACGGCGATCAGCATCCATGCGCGGATCATCCGACGCCGGAAGGTCGTCCACATCAGGGCCTGGACCCACGCAATGAGGCTCAGCGCGAGAGAAGGGAGCAGCAGCTGGCCCTTCCAATACGTCCACGAGGCCGCCGCCGGCGGCCCAGCCGCAACGGCCGCGCTGGAAAGACCGATCGCGACCAGCCAGAGTGCGGTCGACACGAGCGTAGCGCCGAGCATGAACGGCAGGACCATCTGCGGTCCGGTGAGTGGCAGCCTCATGAACGGGCGTGGAAAATGGGACTCCGCGCGTACCAGATCGACCGTCACGGCGCTTTCGCAACTCACGAACAGACCCAATGGCAGGAACAGGGCCGCGATGCGCAAAAGAACGACCGCGAATTTGATGTGCGGCAGCCCGTTCCCGCCGAGATTATTGAAGATGCTGAAGACCAGCAAAAATGGGACGAAGGAGACGATCAC
Source organism: Gammaproteobacteria bacterium (assembly GCA_030040795.1). GTDB lineage: Bacteria > Pseudomonadota > Gammaproteobacteria > Steroidobacterales > Steroidobacteraceae > JASHUC01. Next base: position 830 of record JASHTA010000286.1, read on the forward strand.
CCTGCGCTGCCGGGTCCAGATCAGCAGCGCCGCGCCCATGAAGGCCGCGCGGCTCATGCCGGACTTTCGATATCGGAATGCCGGGAATCGACCAACGCCAGGAAAATCTCGGCGAGCGTCGGTGCCTGACGGTCGATCACCTCGGCTCCGGAGCGCCGGATCTTCTCCTCGACATCCTGGGACGCGCCACGATAGTAGGCCGACCATTGACGCTCGCTGCCCTGCCAGTTGAAGCAGCCGTCGATCGTCGGCCGATCGCGCACCGGGGCGTCGAAGCGTACGACCACCCGATGGAAACTCGCCTTGAGCGATGTGAGATCGTCATTTTGAATGATGCTCCCGCGATCGATGATGGCCACGCGATCCGCGACTCGCTCCACCTCATCCAGCAGATGCGAGGAGAACACCACTGTGCGCCCCTCTTCGGCAATCGTGCGGATGATGGCTCGCAGGATGTCTCGCCGCACCAGGGGATCGAGACCCGATGAGGGCTCATCGAGGACGATGAGCCGGGGCCGTGGCGCGAGCGCCAGGGTCAGGCCGAGGCGGGCGCGCTGTCCCTTGGACAGCTCGCCGACCTTCGTATCCCGGCTCAGCTCGAACGTGGTGAGGAGCGAGTCGGCATAACTCTCATCCCAGGCGGGATAGAAGCCGCGCATGAAACGCAGAAGCTCGTGCACGCGCATCCATTCAGGCAACTCGCCCGTCTCCGAGAGATATCCGATGCGCGACAGCACTTCGGTCGGATGCGTGGCGGGATCGAGGCCGAACACCGACACTTTGCCCCGCACCGCGCGCAACTGGCCCATGACATGCTTGATCAGCGTGGTCTTGCCCGCCCCGTTCGTGCCGACGAGGCCGAACACGACTCCTTCGGGCACGCGCACATTGACATTGTCAAGCGCCAGCGTTGCGCCGAATCTCCGCGAGACACCTTCGAGCTCGACGACTGGCCGCTCTATCGGATCACTTGCCATCTGTCACCGCCTTGGGCGTGCGTCCTTCAGCGATTGCCTCGTTACGCTCGTCGATGAGCGATTTGACGGCGTCGACCGAGACGCCCATCTGCTTCGCATCGGCGAGCAGGGCATCGATCCGGCGCCGCAGAATGCGCAGCTTCTCCCGGCGCGCGAGCGGCGATGGGCCGGCAGAGACGTATGTGCCGACCGTGCCGCGCTTGTAGACGACTCCGGCCTGCTCCAGCTCGCGATAGGCTCGCGCCACAGTGTTGGGATTGATGACGAGCTGCTCGGCGAGTGCACGGATGGGCGGCAACTCTTCATCCGGCACGAGCACACCGGAGGCGACGAGGTAGGTCACCTGATTGACGATCTGCTTGTAGACCGGCAGATCGTCCTCAACGCTGATGCGGATCTGCATGGATCTCGACGGCGACGCGCACGGAGCTGTGGCTGTAGTCTTGTATTAGGACATTAATACAAGAGGGAGCTGTGGTCAATCCCGGCGAGCGAGGCGCGGGTGCGGTGCTACACTCAAGCCGTCGGGCCGCTCTTCAGGCTCGGCTCGCGGAGCGGGGACGTGAGGATGAAGTACTGGCCGCTGGTCCAATCGGCGCTTCTGAGAAGGCCGGCCGAAGCCTCGCTCACATTGCTTGCGGTGACCTGCGGGTTCGCGCTCTTCGGCTTCATGATTGCTCTAAACGCCGCGTACTGGCGCGTCATCGATTCGGCCAGAGTCGACCGCATCTACGTCAATTCGCGCTTTGATGATCCCAACGGGCTGCCGATCGCGCTTGAGAAGAAGATCGAGGCCATCGACGGAGTGACCCGTGCGGGGGCGTTCCGTTGGGTGTCCGGCTACCACCAGGATCCCCGGCACTTCGCCAGCGTGTACACCGTGGATGGGGGCATGCGTTTCGGGTGGTCTGAATTCCCTCTGACCGCATCCCAGTGGGACGAGCTCTTTGCATCCGGAACCGGCATATTTGCCACGAAGAAGGCAGCGGAACGCTGGGGCTTGCACCGGGGCGACACTTTCGAGATCTCCACCAAGCCTCAAGTGCGAGAGGACAGGGCGTCCGGCTGGACGTTTCACGTCCTTGGAATCGTTCCCGACGACCCCGAATGGGACGAGGG
>JASHTA010000287.1 GCA_030040795.1 Gammaproteobacteria bacterium
CAATGCGAAGCCGGTGCCGTGGCCCGTTCCGCTCGGCTCCCGGCAGGCCGACCAGGCGATGGCGTACATCGGCACGCTGAGCTGCAGCGATCAACTCGACACACACGTGATGGATTTCATCACCCGGCTTTGGCCGCGCCGCTACGAGATCGTCGATCGGGAACTCGGCCTGGTCTTTTCGTTCCCGATGTTCCAGCACCGCGGAGGATCGGGCACGATCAAGGTATTCCACGTGCCCGGGGTAGATAGCCTGCCGCTGGGTGGATCCTCGTCCAACATGCAGGCCGCAGAAATCTTCAAGATCGACCACGGTCACATCGTCGCGATCGAGGCCATGGGCGCCTTCTTGCCGTATGGAACGAAGAGCGGATGGGGCGAATAGCCGCTTGCCCCGTCTGATCCCGTCTGATCCTGTCAGATGCCGGGCAGCCGTGCGCAGGACGCGCAGTCAACAGCGTAGCTGTGGCCGTTCAGCTCAGCGCAAACAAGCGTCCGTACCCCTCGACGCGCCCGCTCATGCCGAGCAGCCGTACACCCGCTCGCAAGGCGTGAGGTAAGCTCGAGACCACGGGGACGCCGCAGCGTTCCTCGAGCGGTGCGAGCATATCGAGGGTGTGAAGCCCCCCGCACGAGATCAGAAGGGCTTCCGCCCGATCCGCAGACTGGAATACCTCCGTGCAGAACTTCATGAGTCCGGCACGCGTGACGCTCTTGATATCTTCGACCCTCTCGACTCCGAGGCCCCGGATGACCCGCACATCGAAGCCTTCCTCGTGCAGAAAACCCCGCAAGCGTTGGTTCACATCGGCGTCGTACGCTGTGGCAACCGCGAGCCGTCGGGCGCGAAACGTGCGCAGCCCATCGCATACCGCGGTGCTCATGGTGATCGCGGGCCGGCGGCTCGCGACTCGGATGCGCCGGGTAAGCTCGAGGTTAAAACTCGCGCCGCGATAGAAGCTCAGCGAGGTGCCCATCAGCACAATGGCGTCGGCACCTGCGCGGGCGAGCACCTCCGCCGCTGGCGCAATGCGCTCGAGCACGCGGTCGTAGCCTTCCGGAGTCATTGTCTTGAGCCCGACGCTGAGCGCCTGGAACCGCACACCACTCGGGTAGAGCGTGGCGGCCTCCGCTGGCACGGTTGCCTCGACTGGCTGGATGAGCCCGAGCAACGGCGTCGCGGAACTGCCGAGCACTCTGCTCGCCGCACCGGCCAGAGCGATCTTCAGAACGTGTCGACGTGAACTCACGAACCGATTCTACGCGCCCGAGCAGCGTCGCGCTGGGCCGACGGCTCCGCTCTGGAGAAGCTGCCGGTAAGCCTGCTTCGTCACTGCCGCAATCAAGGGTTCAAGTTCACCCGCGGCCAAGAAAACATGGGGCAGGCGTTGCGCGGTGTCGCCGCGAAGTCCGTTGACAAGCCTGTCTGGCCACGCGCAACACTGGCGATAACCGTGACAAGGAAAGCGAACAGTAGGAGCCGAACTGGATATCTCATGAACCCTCCCGCCGAGATAGAGGTCTCATGACGCACGATCGTCGCCGTCGATCCTTCGATCCTTCGATCCGTCGAACGAGCGATACCACTCAACGCTGACGAGCGCCGCGCCGGTATTCCGCTTGACCCGTGCCGTGCCGGCGTGTAGTGTGCTATTAGAGTAGCACATTAAGTGATCTTCCACCTCAGCCATTCCTCGGGCATTCCGGTCTATCTGCAGTTGATGGAGCAGATCAGACACGGCATCGAAACCGGTGCCCTTCGGGCGGGCGAGAGGCTTCCGACCATTCGTAGTCTGGCGCAAGAGCTTGTGATCAATCCGAATACGGTGGTTCGCGCATACCGAGAGCTCCAACACGAAGGAGTCGTCGAGCTCCGGCAAGGCTCCGGCGCTTACGTCGGACGGTCCGTGGTTGAGCGCGGTCGGGTGATGGCCAAGGCCGCAAAGCTCGTCGGCCTGGCGATCGAACGTTTGGCGGCGCTCGGCCTTACCGAGGAGGAGATTCGCCGGATCGTCGAAAACGAACTGGCCGTGGCCCGCAAGAGCCGCGATACGGAGATGGCATGAGCGAAGCGATAATCGAAATCGACGGGCTGCGGAAGTCCTTCGGTAGTCACGCAGCGCTCGACGGCCTCGATCTGCGAGTGCCCGCCGGGAGCGTGTTCGGCTTTCTCGGGCGCAATGGCGCCGGAAAGACCACGACGATCAAGCACCTGCTGGGTCTTATCAAAGCGGATGCCGGATCCGCGCGTATCTTCGGGCGCGGGGTAGACGATCCGGGCGTTAGCGTCGGCATTCGCCAGCGCATCGGCTTCGTCACGGAAGAGAAGGATCTGTATCCGTACATGACGGTGGACGGCATCATCCGATTCATGCGCCCGTTCTTTCCCGGCTGGCGACGTGATTTGGAGCAGCGCTATCTCGACCTGTTCGATCTGCCGCGCAACAAGTCGATCGCGCAGCTCTCGAAGGGCATGCGGTCGAAGCTCATGATGTTGCTCGCGATCTCGCACGGTGCCGAGCTCCTGATTCTCGACGAGCCCATGGACGGCCTCGATCCGGCGGTCGTCGAGCAGCTGCTCCGCGAGCTCGTCGCCATCGCAGCCGATCAGGGCACGACGATTTTCTTCTCCTCGCATCAGCTCCCCGATGTGGAGCAAATCGCCGATCACGTCGCGATCATAGACCGCGGTAAGACGCTGCTCTGCGGAGAGCTCGACGATCTGAAGGTGCGCTATCAACGACTCAGCGTCGTGTGCTCGGATGAGCCCCCGAGCGACATCGGCCGGCTAGACGGGGTCGAAAGCGTGCGTCGCAACGGCCGGATGCTCTCGGTACTCGTGAGCCGCAATGCGGACGCGGTCGCCGCCCGGCTGCGGCAGTGCTCGAGTACGGCGGTCGAGCGCTTCCCGGTCACGCTCAAAGAAGTCTTTCTCGAGCACGTGGGGAACAGCTCATGCTCTGGTTGAAGGCGTGGATGGAGACTCGATGGAAAGCCGCATGGATGCTGTTGGCTGGCGCCCTGATTGTCCTTGTGGCGAGAAGAGCGGCGACGGGCCTTCTCGCGATGGGTATATTGCTCTCGGTTCTCGTCACGGTCTTTCTGGCCGGCACCGGAATCGAAACGGCTTCGACCCGACCGGGTGAGTCGGCGAAGGGCGGCGAAGGATCGAAGCTCTTTACACTGTCGTTGCCGGTCACACGCGCCAGGATATTCTGCGTGCGGACCGTCATCGGTGTGCTCGAGACCGGAGCTCTCCTGTTATTGCTTGCTGTCGCCGCATGGCTTCTATTGCCGTCCCGGGTAGAGAGCGTAGATGATGCGCTGGGGAGCCTCGCGGTGATCGTTTCCTTCAGCATGGCGGTCTACGCAATTTCGGCATGTCTGTCCACGTTTTGTGATGAGGGTTGGCGCATCAGGCTCAGCGGGCTCGCCGTGGTGGGGATTTTTGGTCTCTCCGCTTCCCACAGGCTTCCCCGGGGTCTGGATATATTCCGATCGCTCGTTTCGGAATCGCCACTGCTCACGCATCGAACACCGTGGGACGCGATCGTCTCCGCCTGCGTTCTGGCGGTCGTGTTTTTCGCGGCGACGCTGATGATCGTCCAAAAGCGCGACTATTAGTCAGGACTGCGCGCTCTGGAGCTTGTCCAGTTCGGCCCGCCCCATCGCCTCGTGGTCCTACTCGTCGCGTCTGGCGTCGCGCGGCCGCCAGCGGCCGCGCAGCAGCGGGATGCGTAGCAGGAAGAAGACCGGCCCGCGGAGAACAGCGAGCCGAACGCCCTGATCAAATTGCCGAACGCGAGAGACAGCACGAAGAACGTGAACGTCATGTGCAGGTCCGTCAGGATCAGCGTGGAGACCGAGCTCGCAACGCTCCCCGGAGATGGGCGCCGCGACCGTAGCTGTCATTCAACCCTCGTTGCCGATGACATCATGTCGGAGCAGGGCTGTCCGCGGGACCTCCGCCTCCCTTCATGCTGCCGTGGGTAATGTAGTTGACCACGTCCATGCGGGTCACGCCCTGTTCGCTGAGCAACTTGACGGCGTGGCTCGCCGTCTCGGAGAAGATCGCCACCAGCACGTTCACGCTCGTGACCGGACCTCGACCCGCAGATTGAACATGGAATACCGCGCGCTGCAGCACGCGCTGAAATCCAAGGCTCGGCCTGGGGCTGCCTCCGTCGGTCGCCTGACTCTTCAGCTCATTGTCGAGTTCATTGTCGATGTAATCCGTCAGTTTTCTTCGCAGATCCTCGAGGTTGACGCCGGAAGCTTTCATGACTCGTGAAGCGTCCGCGTCGTCCAGCAGGAAGAGCAGGAGGTGCTCCACCGTAATGTCTTCGTGCCTTCGCCCCTTGACGTAGGCGAAAGCCCGATTCAGCGTGGATTCCAGCTGTCCAGAAAGAAGGTTGGTGGTGGGGTTACCGGGGGTCTTGGCGCCTTCGGTAGCCGGCGGTGGTCGAGAGGTATTCTCGGACTTGGCGCTTGCTTGCGCACGAATCGCCGCGGACAGCGTATTCCAATCGGCTACACCGAACGCTTGGGCGATCAGCTCGAGGCTCTGGCTGACGGTAACCTTGAAACCCATGGCGGCAAGGGCCGCGCGCAGCGTCTGCGCCATGGCTTTGGCATCGCGGAAGTCGCGCATATGTTTATCCTTTGCATGAACAAAACAGGGTGCCAGGGCTTGCGTTACTGACGAGTTTGTTCGAGCAAAGCGATAAAGGAGCGCACGATACGTTCACCGTACCCCGAGGGGCGCAAGCGGCAGGCCGTATCCACCTGCAAAAGATAGTCGCAAGGAAGTCGGTCGGTGTCAAACCTCACGTCGTTCCTCACATCGGTCCGCGGTTCCCGGCGAGGGCGGCCGCATGCTCTACCGCAGCAGCTCCGCCAGAGTCGCAAGGCCGCGCTCCGTCTGCGCCTCGTCCGCGTGGCTGAAATTGAGCCGCAGCGCGCTGCAGCTCTTCGGGCTCTCTGGGAAGAACGGCTCGCCCGGCATGAACGCCACGCCGCGTCGGATCGCCTCGGGAAGCAGGCTTCGGGTATCGATCTGTCGCCGCAACTTGAGCCAGAAGAACAAGCCGCCGCGCGGAGTTTCCCACGTCGCGATCGATCCCAGGTGGCGCCCGAGCGCTCGTGCGAAGAAGTCGCGCTTGCGGCGGTAGGTACTCACCAGGCGCGAGAGGCGATCTCCGCGTTCCGAGGCGCTCAGCTGCTCCAGCACGAGCCACTGGCTGAGGCGATTGCTGTGCAGGTCGGCCGCTTGCTTCAGCCTGGTGAGGTGGCCGAGCAGGTCCATCGATGCGGCGAGGAATCCCAGCCGCAATCCGGGCGCCAGGCTCTTGGAGAAGGAGCCCTGGTAGATCCAGGATGTGCGATGGAGCCGGCCGCAGATCGGCGAGCGGTCGCAGTCATCGTATGCCAGATCGCGATAGGGGTCGTCCTCGAACAGCGCGACGCCGGACTCATCGCATGCCTGTGCCAGCGCATCGCGCTCCGCGCCCGAATAGCAGTGACCGGTGGGATTTTGAAACGTGGGGTTGGTGTAGATCAGAGCCGGACGGCCACTGCGACCCCGCCGACTCGGCGAGGCCGATGTCAGGGGCCGACAAGCGTCGAGCGTCAAGAAGCGTGCCCCGAAGAACCGGAACACCTGCAGCGCAGCGAGGTATGTCGGCGACTCGACGGCAACGAGGGTGCCTGGATCGACGAACAGCTTCGCGACGAGGTCGATTCCCTGCTGCGAGCCGGAGAGGACCAGCACCTGCTCCGGGGTGCAGCTGACGCCGATCGAGCTGAGCTCGGCGGCAATGCGCTCGCGCAGCGCCGGCTCTCCCTCCGTCGGACCATACTGCAGCCAGCTTCGCGGGACCGCCTGCGCGGAGAGCGTGGGGAAGGTCTCGTTTGCCGGCAACCCGCCGGCAAACGACACCAGGCCCGGCCGGTCGATCACCGAGAGGATCTCCCGGATCGGTGAGGCGTGAAGGTTCGTGATCCGGCGAGAGAGCCGCGAGCCAGGTTGTTCCGCGCGCTGCGCCATACGTCAAGGGCCTTGACCTGTGGACAGCCTAGCCGCAGGGTCCCTATCATGTCAATATGATTGACCTACTGAATCGCAAGGCGGCGGTCGGTGAGACCCCATCCCGCGACGCATCGCTCCGTACGGTGCCCCTGCGCGAGGCCGAGCTTCGCGACGCGATCGAGCTGCTCTATTTCGCGTACCGCTCGTTCACCGCCGAGCCCGACCGGATGCTGGCGAAGCAGGGGCTCGGCCGCGCGCATCACCGGATCCTGTACTTCGTCGGGCGCAATCCGGACATTGCCGTCAATGAGCTCCTGGCGGTGCTGACGGTCTCGAAGCAGGCACTCCACGCGCCGCTTCGCACGTTGCTCGAGGGGAAGTGGGTCTCCGCCCGCTCGGACGCCCAGGACCGGCGATTCAAGCGGCTGCGTTTGACGGAGGCCGGCAAGAGGCTCGAGGCGCGCCTTACCGGGGCCCAGATGAGACATCTCGGCGCCGTGTTCGCTGCTGCCGGGGACCGCGCGGAGACGGCTTGGAAGGCCGTGATGCGCGCGATGTCGGAACGGTCTCGCTGACCGCGATCAATCCGCGCGTAGAGCCCGCTCGAGCGCCGAGCAGAATCCGGCGATGTCGGAGTAATCGGCGAAGACGGCCTGCGCGCCCTCGGCACGGAGCGTGTCGGCGTCGCGACCGACGGCGATGCCGATGAAGGGAAGGCCGAGACGGCGGCACGCCCGTGCGTCCCAGACGGCATCGCCGACGTACACGATGCGGTCGGGCCGGCTGCCCACTCGAGAGGCGGCGCGGTCGATGGCCATCCGCATGATCGACACGCGGGAGAGCGCATCGTCTGCGGAGGCGGCTGGAAACGCGTCATAGTCCAGGCCGGCACTGCGCATCTTGCAGCGTGCCGAGTCGCTCCATCCTCCCGTGGCCAGGGCTATGCGGCACGAAGACAGCTCAGCGATGCGGCGCAGCGCGAGCCCGGCACCGTCGATCTCGCGGAACGGCGTCTGCGCGGCAACGGAAGCGATCGCATCGACGAAATGCGCTCGGAACGTGGCGACCTCCGCCGCGCTGGGCTCGCGCCCGAGGCGCGTCTCGAAGATCTCCTGAAGAATGCCCGAGTCCGTGGTGTGCCGGTACGCGGACCAATCGGTGCCCACCTCCGTGAATCCGAACACTTCCGCAAGCGAGCGCACGTAGAGCTCGCCATCGATCGCCTGGGAGTGCGTGAGGGTGCCGTCGATGTCGAACAGAACGAGGTGCACTGGGGGAGGCGGAGCGCTCAGCTGGCTCATCTTGGGCCGGCCGGCCCCGGCTCTCGCTCCACGAGCGCCCGCAGCCGGCCGAGTGCCTCGTCCCACTGCTCGGAGATCCGATCGAGATACCGGCGCACCTGCGCGAGGCGCCGCGGCTGAAGCTCCCAGATTCTCTCGCGGCCCGCGCGCTGGCTGCGCACGAAGCCCGCCTCGGATAGCGCGCCGAGATGCTTCGAGATCGCTTGACGAGTGACTCTCGAGCCTTCAGTCAACCGCGCGATCGACAGCGGTCCTCCCTCACACAGGCGCACGACGATGTGCAGGCGCGTGGGATCGCCGAGAGCGGCGAAGAGCGGGGCCGCCTCGGAGAAGCTTTCAGGGGCCAAAGAGCGCGATCGCATCGGCGGCGGCTTCGCTCTCTCACGCCGGCGAGGCGAGATACTTCTCGATGAGCCGGGTCTGGTGCTCCCAGCCGCCCTCGTTCGCTCGGAAGGCCTGAGCACGGCGCGCGAGCGGTATCCGATCGAAGCCGGATTCCGTGATCGTGAGCAGAGTGCCTCCCGGGACCTCCTTCAGCTCGAAGGCCACCA
>JASHTA010000288.1 GCA_030040795.1 Gammaproteobacteria bacterium
AGCGTTCTAACGAGTCCGCTATGGAGGTCCCTTGGCCCGATTCGTGGATGATGGCAGTTGGCCGACATTTTCCAGTCGGACGTCGGTGGTCCAAGTGCCCAGATTCATCCTCTCTGCCAGCCATTAGCAGTGAGGAGAACCAAAAGCTTGTGTAAGTGGCGCGCCCGGAGGGATTCGAACCCCCGACCCCCTGGTTCGTAGCCAGGTACTCTATCCAACTGAGCTACGGGCGCGCCGAATGGGGTGCGCATCCTACCACACTACCGGCGTTGCGGCCCCGGCGGGGCGGGCGGCGGCTAATGCGCCTTGGAAGTGCGGGACTTCTCGGTGCGCGCGGCCGCCATCGCGTCCTTGACGTGCTTCTTCTCCTCCGGCGGCGGGAGAACGGCCTCGAGCCCGAGCGACTCGAGCCAGAGCTCGCGGCACCATCCGCGACTGTGGTAGAGATGCTCGTCCTCCTCGTCCTCGACGGGAGTGTCAGAAATTCTGTGTAAAACGGGCCGGTTGATTTACGGTTTCAAACTCTTGCCCTTTGTCCTCGTCGATCATACACCGCAGCGCAGTCTCACGCCCGAAGGGCGGGAGAAGGTCCGATTCCCCGTTTTTCCGACTGCCCTCGAGGAGCTGACCGCGTATAAAGCCCCAGGAGCGGCGATCGGCAGGGAGGCCGCTACCGCAGCACCCCCGGATTTTTGCCTCAGGTGGCTCATCGCGCTCATTGATGCATCTCGAAGCGCTCGCCGAAGAGCAGGCCGAATTGCGCCTTGGCGGAATGCCATTCGCGCGCGGCCTTCTTCCACTTGCCGGTGACCTCGCGCAGCTGCAGCCAGATGAGCTTCATCGCCGCCTCCTCGCTGGGAAAGTGCCCGCGTACGCGCACCGAGCGACGAATCGTGCTGTTCAAACTCTCGATGGCATTTGTGGTGTAGATCATGCGCCGCACGTCCTGGGGAAAGGCAAAAAACGGGATGATCTCCGACCAGTTCCGCCGCCACGCCGCCGCGATCGCCGGGTATCTCTGGCCCCAGGGACCTTCCTCGAAGTCGTTCAAGGCGAGCGCGGCCGCCTCGGCATCCACCGCACGGTAGACCGCCTTCAAGGCCGTGGCGATCGGCTTGCGCTCCTTCCAGCTCGCGTAGTCCATCGAGTTCCTCAGCAGGTGCACGATGCACGTCTGCACCTGGGTCTGAGGAAAGACGGCCGTAATGGCCTCCGGGAAGCCCTTCAGCCCGTCCACCACCGCGATCAGGATGTCGTTCACGCCGCGGTTCTTGATCTCGCTCATCACCCGCATCCAGAACTTCGCCCCCTCGGTCTGCTCCACCCACAGCCCCAGCACGTCCTTGCGTCCCTCGGCGTCCACCCCGATCGCCAGGTATACCGCCTTGTTACGCACCGTCCCCTCATCGCGCATCTTCACCCGCAGCGCATCGAAGAACACGATCGCGTACAGCGTCTCCAGAGGTCGCCCCTGCCAGCGGTTGACCTCCTCCAGCACCGCATCGGTCACCGTGGAAATCAGCTGCGGGGAGGCCTCGATCCCGTAGAGCTCGCGCAAATGCCCCTGGATGTCCCGCACGCTCATCCCCCGGGCATACATGGAGATGATCTTCTCGTCGAACCCCGGAAAGCGCCGCTGGTACTTGGCGATCAGCTGCGGCTCGAAGGTCCCGCGCCGATCCCGCGGAATCGCCAGCTCCACCTGGCTGGTATCCGTAATGACCGTCTTCTTGCTATAGCCGTTGCGGTAGTTCGGCGCCGGCGGCTCATCCCCCTCAGGGCCCGCAGAGGCCGCCTCACCCTGCAGGTGCTCGTCCAGCTCGGCGTTGAGCATCCGCTCGGCCAGGGCCTTCTTGATCTCCTCCAGCAGGCCCTCCGAGGAAAACACCTTCTTCGGGTCCGCCCCCTTCAGCAGCTCGTCTACAATCTCGTTCTTGATCGCCATGACATCCCTCCCACGGGAAGTATGGCCCGATCACACAAAAAACTGGACACCCTCCAGGCGTACCTGTGGACGTATCTCTCCCCGCTCAGGCAGGCGATCCTCTTCGACTTCGATCTCTCGCGCAGCCGCGCGAACCTGCGTGAGTTCTTCCCGCCCGACTGGCAGGGAGTACTGCAGTCGGACGGCTATGAGGCGTACGAGAGCTTCCTGAAGGACAAGCCCCGCATCCTCCATGCGGGGTGCATGGCGCATCTGCGTCGCTATGTGGTCGAGGCGTTGGAGGGGGGAGTGCAGCTGGATCTCGTGGCCAGACTGCTCTCGGACATCGCCCTGCTGTATCGCATCGAGACCGAGGCCCAAGAGCAGGCGCTCTCGCCTGCGGATCGTGCGCAGTTACGGCAACGACAGAGCGTGCCGGTGCTCGAGCGATTGCACGAGCAGTTCCAGCGCATCGCCGAGACCGAACTGCCGCAAAGCCGTCTCGGCAAGGCCGCTGCCTATGCCCTTGCTCGTTGGCAGACGCTGACCCGCTACGCCGAGCCCAGCATGGGTCAGGTGCCGATCGATCAGAACAGCGTCGAGCGCGGCATCCGTCCGACCAAACTCGGCGCGAAAAACTGGCTTTACATCGGCCACCCCGACGCCGGCTGGCGCTCGGCGGTGATCTATTCGATCACCGGGACCTGTAAGCTGCTGAAGATCAACCCCGTCGATTACCTCACCTGGGTCCTCACTCGTTTGGCTGCCGCCACCAGCGGCCAGGCCGACGGCCTGTTGCCCCACGACTACCCCGCCACGCTCCCCGCCGCCTGAGCGGCTCGCCTGCCACATCGACCATCAGGCCGCCAGCCTGTAGCCGCTGTGACTCTTACGAAGCAGCAGCACGATCGAGATGAGCCGGTCTGCGCGCACCGAATGACTTTAGCAAAAATACATGACAGCAGATGTCATATAAGAGCGCCTATCCTTCGCACCTGGGGGAGATACAGTGGCGAAAACGCAGGTGAAGCATGCGGCCTTTGTCGGCGTCGCCGAACACGGCAATTCGGCGGTGCTCGTCACGATCGCCGCGGACGGCGAGTTCCTCGATCGCCGACGCATCGACCTCACCCGGGACCTTCCGACGCATCCCTACCACCACGAAGGGTCCTGGGCAGTGGGCCGTTACCTCAATAGCTCATGGGCACGGCCGACATCGCTCGCCGAGGCGGTGGTGCTGGTCGAACGCGTGCGCGAGTCCGCCACGCGCGGTGCCCACGATGCCCTGAAAGAGCTGACCGCGGCAGTACCCGTGCCGATTGCGAGCATCGCCCTTCGCGTGTGCCCAGCGCTTCCGGCCACGACGGAAGAGCGGATCAAGGATACTCAGGCAGCGAACGTCGCCGACTCGGTCATGTACCGCGAGTGCTTGGCTACTGCCGCGGAGGCGCGCGGCTGGCCCGTGTATTGGTATGACCGCGACCGGGTGTTTCGCGAAGCGGCGGTGGCGATCGGTGGAAAGGACCTCGGCGCCTTCCTGATCGAGATGGGCCGCTCGATCGGGCCGCCCTGGCAGGCCAAACACAAGCTTGCAGCCGCTGCGGCGCTTGCCGCTGGAGCGCGGAGGTGAAGGGGGCGGGAAAGCGACGAGCCCTCGCCGGCGCCGTTGCGGTCGTCGCCGGCGCAACGCGCGGAGCGGGCCGTGGAATCGCTCGAGCGCTCGGCGAGGCAGGGGCGACCGTCTATTGCACCGGCCGCAGCACGCGCGGCCGCCCCTCCCCCTACAGCCGATCGGAAACCATCGAGGAAACGGCCGAACTCATCACCGCAGCAGGTGGCCATGCCATTGCATTGCGTGTGGATCACACGGCGGAACCCGAGGTGGCCGCGCTATTCGAGCGAGTCGAGCTCGAGCGGGGAAGACTCGACATCCATGTGAACAGCATTGCGGGCGAAGACCCAATGATGGCCGGTGGCTCATCGCTCTGGGAGCTAAACCTCACGCATGCGGAGGCGCTCCTGCGACAGGCGGTTCTCTCGCGCCTTATCACAGCAAAGCACGCCGCGCGCCTTATGATCCCCCGGCGGCGCGGGCTCATCGTGGAGGTCACCGAGAGCGATCTACTTCTCTCGAGCGGCGATGCACTCACGCAGCTCCTGCGGTTTGCACAGAAGGCCATGGCAGCAATCCACGCGGCGGAATTGCGCCGGCACGGCGTTGTGGCCATCGCGATAACCCCGGGCTTCTTGCGCTCGGAGCACATGCTGGAGTACTTCGGCGTCACGGAAGACAATTGGCGCGACGCTGGCAAGAAGGATCGCAATTTCCTCGAATCGGAATCTCCAATCTTCGTCGGGCGCGCGATAGCCGCGCTGGCGGCCGATTCCGCAATCGGCGAGCGCACGGGGCAGCTCTTCAGCTCCTGGGAAGTGGCCCGTACGTACGGCATCAGCGATATCGATGGCCGCCGGCCCGACTGGGGCCAACTCGAGATCGATTACTCGGAGATTCCGAGGCCTATCATCGAGGCGATGACGGATGCCATTGAGGTACAGGCCGCGTGGCTCGAGCTCCTATCGATGCGGACCCGCCACTTTCAGACGGCATTTCTCAGACAGACGGCGACGTCAGGGTGAGAACCATGGCGATCGAGCTCGCTCGGCCCGCCGCGCACAACACGACCCCTGCCGTGCAACGTGCGATCGTCCTGCGTGCGATCGTCCTAGACGAGCCGCCACTAAAGGTCTGTGGCATTCCACGGAGCCCATCAGGCCCCCAAGCCCAGTGGTGACAGCGTCGCTCGAGCACCGAGCTCGTCCAGCTTGCGTGCGGCGGAGGTGAGCGCAGCACTGCCGATGTGCGCGATCTGTGCCCCGGGGGGTAAGATGCGGCTCCGCCGCCACGGGGATGTCCAACCACAGCGCGGGCAGAAAGAATACGGCCGCCCGAGCGTATTGGCGTGCGGAAAAAAGGAACAATGACAACCGGGTCCGGGTCTGCTGCGCTTCGATCTGCCGCCATGCTCGAGGATGCATGGGGACATCTGCTGTCTTACATTGAGCAGCGGCGGGTCATTCCGATCGTCGGCTCTACGCGCGGCCCACGCGATGCGGCAGCGAGCCAGCGAGGCTAAGGCGAGTATCCACCATGGCAGACGACTTGCTGGGCGGTGTGCTCGGCGGCGAGGAGGAGAGACCGGAAGTCGAAGCGCCTCAGTCAGTGGCCGGCGCCGACGCGTTCGCGGCAGCCGTCGCTGCGCGCCTGAGCGGCAACGACCCAGAAGTCGCGCGGCGCACTGCAGAGTTCCTGAGCGACCAGTCGCGCTTGCTGAAGACCCAGGCGCAGCACCTGGAGGATGAGCACGCGCTGCGCCTCGCGCAGCTTGCTCATCAGCGCTCGCTGCTGCACGGCCAGCGCATTGGCCAGGCCATCCGGATCGCCTTCCAGGTCGTCATCGCGCTGCTCGTGCTCGTCATCGGCGCTGGCGTCGCCGTGATGCTCCACGACGCCTTCACCTCGCGCAACGTCGTCATCGATGCGTTCGACACCCCAGCCGCCCTCGCGGCTCGCGGCGTGACCGGCAAGGTGGTAGCCGGCGATGTCCTCGACGCGCTCACGCGCCTGCAGAACGTCACTTTCGCTGGCGGTGCGGGGGAATACAAGTCCAGCCTCACCAACGCATGGTCCAACCAGGTCACGGTCGAAGTGCCGGAAATCGGCATCTCGCTCGCGGAGCTCTCGCAGGTGCTGAGAGCCCGCTTCGGCCACGACGTGCACATCGGGGGCGCGCTGGTCCAGACGGACTCCGGCGGCCTTGCCCTCACCATCCGCGGCGATGGGCTTGCGGCGAAGACTTTCAGGGGTGACGCAGACTCGCTCCCGCAACTCACCGCACAGGCGGCGCAAGATCTGTATGCCCAATCGGAACCTTTGCTCTGGGCAACTTATTTGAGGCAAATGGGCCGTTGTCCGGAGGCTCTCACCTTCATCCGCGCGGTCTACGACGGCTATCCGCAGTACCAGCGGTCACTCCTTTACGATGAGGCAGACTGCGTCCGCGATACGGGAGGGCCTCTGAGCGAGGTCCTTGCAGTATTGCACCAGGCGGAGGCAATTTTCCCGCAGACCACGGAACTCTCGAGCACCTACTGGCAGGAGCAATGGCAATTGTTTTTGTTCGGTGAGGAAGAGCAGGCTTGGCGCATCGGGCAGAAGGTCGACTCGCCGATCGCAGACCACGTGCCGGCGTTCTTGCGTGGTTGGGATCAGTCATTGTGGTACGAGCTCACCCGTGACTACTCGGCACAGCGTGAAGCGTATGTCGTCTTGCTTCAGACCGAGGCCGCAGAGAGTCAATGGTCGGAGACGAATGAGCATCTGTCCGTCGCATACGACGATGTGGCACTGCACGATCCGGACGCGGCGGAGTTTGCGCTTCACAACACATCGCTTGGCTCGCCGCAAGAGAACCGCGAGGCCACCTACATTCGTGCCTTGATTGCAGAGGAGCGCGGGGACTCCGTCACGGCGGCCCAGCAGCTCGAAGCTGCCTCGGCAGGCCTCATGGACCCGCTCGCTCGCAACGTGCTCGCCCCGGCTTGGGAAGGTACCGAGTCGGGCTGTGTCATCGCGCCGATCGAGGAGGCGGCCGGCCATCCGGAGAAGGCCGACGCGATTCTCGCCAACCCCGACGCTGCGCACCTCACGGACTGCCAGCGTTTCCGCGGGGACATCCTCGACCACCGCGGAGACTGGGTTGGTGCGCAGCAAGCGTACGCGCAGTCGGTTGCGCTCGCTCCAGACCTCCCCGCCGGCTACTACTCCTGGGGCATCGCGCTCGCGCGCCACGGCGACCTCGCTGGGGCCATCACCAAACTCGAGGCCGCCAACCAGCGCGGCCCGCACTGGGCCGATCCTCTCAAAGCCTGGGGCGACGTGCTCGTCAAACAGGGCCACTGGAGCGACGCGCTCGCAAAGTATGATGAGGCTTTGAAGTACGCTCCCCACTGGGCGGAGCTGATGCAAGCTCGCGATACAGCGTCGAGCCAGCGACACTGACAGAGCATTCACCATGGCGGACGACATATTAGGCGGAGTCCTCGGCGACGACGAGCAGCCAGAGACCGAAGCGCCCCAGGCGCTTGCGGGCGCCGAGGCCTTCGCTGCCGCGATCGCGGCCATCGCCTCGCGTCAGGACCCGGGCGTCGCGCGCAAGACCGAGGCATTCCTCGGCGAGCAGACCCGGCTCCTCGAAACCCAGCGCCGCCACCTGGAAGACGAGCACGCCTCCCGTCTGACCCAGCTGCGCCTGACCGTCGCGGCGGCGAAGCGCAAGCGCTACGCCGACTACATGCGCAACGCCCTCTACACCTGCATCGCACTGCTCGTCGTCGGAGTGCTTCTCGCGGCGGTTCGCATGACCGCCGAGGCAATGAGCGACCACGGCCTCGTCGTGGAGGACTTCACTGTGCCGGCGGACCTCGCGACGCGCGGCGTCACCAGCCAGGCGCTCGCCGAGGATCTGGCAAGCCGTGTCGCGGCCATCCGGGCCTTCACGAACAGCCATTCCTTGACTTACTCGAGCGACGTCCGCGCCGATCAGGCCGGCACTTTGAAGGTTCAGATTCCGGAGACGGGCATCTCCGTCGACGAGCTCGAGCGGTTTCTGCACCGCTGGCTCGGCCACGAGACGGTCGTGGACGGCGAACTGCGGGAGGACGCGGGCGGGCAGGTGTCCGTCGTGTTGCACATTGCCGGCGCCGACCCCATCGTGGTGAGCGGATCGAGCACCGATCTGGATCGCCTGATGCAGGCGGCTGCCGAGAAAGCATTTGCGGTTTTCGATCCCATCAACGACATCATCTATCTTGTCTACACGGCTGGTTTCCCCGAGGCGTACGATGCGGCCGTGCACTATGTGAACGGTGCGCGCCCGGCGCTGTCCCCTCGAGACTGGGCCAATGGCTACACGCTGGTGGCTGGCACGGATCCGGACGTGCGCCGTGGGCTGTCGGAAGCGATGATTCCGATCCACACTGACCCAAGCCTACTGGTTGCCTGGATGACGGCTGAACAAGGTAGTGCGGGATTCGGCCACGACGAGGCTGCTGTCCAATTCGCGCGGAAGTGGATCGCAACTCGGAGGCAAGACCAACCGCAGTCTGAACAGGAAGCCTACCCGCGGCTCATCGCCCAGGGGCACATCGTGATTGATCGAGCCATGGGCGACTTTGCGGCGCTCCGACGCGATTATCAAGCTATCGACCGGCGTACCGACCAGTTCGCGCAACGCTACGCGGATGGCGCCGAGGTGGCCGCGCTATTGCACGATGAAGCAGTCGCGCAACAGGATCTAGCGCTCGCGCTCGCCGCCGGACCTGCAGACAGCGCCGTGCTGCAAGCACGCTGGGAGGTCAGCTCTTCCACGGGCGACTGGGCGCAGGCGCTCGATGCCGCCAACGCGTTAATCGCGGCAGAGGAGGCGCAGAAGTCAGCTGCGCTGAAGTCGGACCCACAGCGCCCGGAGTTCGCCGCCCGCTATGATCTCACGGTCGCCACTCAGTATCGCCCGTTGATCGCCTATGCCGAGGCAATGACCGGCGACACCGCATCCGCC
>JASHTA010000289.1 GCA_030040795.1 Gammaproteobacteria bacterium
ATACGCCGTCATCACGATGACCGGCAGCGCCGGGCGGGTGTCGCGGATCTTCTTGAGCAGGTCGAGCCCGGACTGGCCCTGCATGCGGATGTCGGTGATGAGCACGTCCGGCGAGTCGCTGCGCAGCGCTGTGAGCGCCGGCTCGGCGGACTCGAACGTCCGCGGCAGCATGCCGCCATTGCGCAGCGCGCGCTCGAGCACCCAGCGGATGGATGCGTCATCGTCGATCAGCCACACATTGAGGCTCTGCGCGCTCATGGCGGCACCTCCAGGGGCAGCTGCAGCGTGAAAACGGTGCAACCGGGCTCGCTCGAGAACTCGATGAGGCCGCCGTGCCGCATGACGATGTCCTGCGCGACGGCAAGTCCGAGCCCCGTGCCGCTCGTGCGCCCGGTGACGAGCGGATAGAAGATGCTGGCGCGCAGCTCCTCGGGCACGCCGGGTCCGTCGTCCTGCACCTGCAAGCTCGCGGCGACACGGTGCTTGCGGCCGGCGATGGTGGCGTTCGACAGTGCCCGCGTCCGCAGCGTGACGGCGCCTCGCGCCCCCACCGCTTGCAGCGCGTTGCGCGCGACATTGAGCAGCGCCTGGACCAGCTGGTCGCGGTCGAGCAGCGCGCTCGGCAGGCTCGGGTCGTAATCGCGCTCGATCGCAACTGCCGCCGGCGCCTCCGCGCGCAGCAGGTGGCGCACGTGCTCGCAGAGCTCGTGAACGTTGACGAGGGTCTTGCGCGGCGGGCGCTTCGGCCCGTTCATCGAATCGACGAGCGCCGTCAGGCGATCCGCTTCGTTGATGATGACTCCGGTGTACTCTTTCAAAGAGGCGTCGAGGAGCTCCCGATCGAGCAGCTGCGCGGCGCCGCGCAGTCCTCCGAGCGGATTCTTGATCTCGTGCGCGAGCTGACGAAGCATCATCCGGTTGCTGTCGAAGTGCGCCCGCAGGTCGGACTCGCGCGAGATGCGCTGCCGGTGCGCGGCGTCGGCCAGCTCGAGCAGCAGATGCGTGCCGGTCACACCGCCTTCGGTGGGCGTGATGGTCACATCGAGGATACGCGGCTCGCGCGGCGCGGCCTTCGGCGTCACGGCGAGCTCACGTTCGGCGAAGCCCTCCCCGGTCTCGAGCGATCGCGCGAGCAGGGCTCCGAGCCCATTCGACTCGCAGAAGTCGCCGAACGGACGGCCGCGGCCCTGATTCAAGCTGAAGTCGAGCAGATCCTGGGCGGCCACGTTCGCATAGACCGTGCAGAGCTGGGCGTCGAGCACGACGATCCCGGTCGAGAGCGCGTCGAGCAGATCCGCGGAGTCGAAGTGCGACAGTGGCGAGGGCAGGTTCGGCTCGAGCCTCACGGCGCGGCTCCCCGCGTCCGACGCTCGCGCGCCGCTCGAGCGGCGCGCGGCGCGGCAGGGCTCAGAAGCGCGCGCGGTTCGGCGCGTTGGGCGCCTGCTGCGAGGGCTGGTGCACGAAGAACGTGATGGGCGGCGCCTCGCAGATCACGCCACCGTTCGGATCTTCCACCTGCGCGGCAAGCGTATGGGTCCCGCGATCGATCTGCGGGATCGTGAACGCGCCGCTCAGATCCGCAGCGCCGGGGAGGACCTTGCCGTCGAGCAGCAGGACCACTCGGTCCCCTTGGTCGATGTGCGGCGGAAGGCGAACGTGGCCGCTCACGCTCCAGACGTTCATCAGCATTTGCTGATCGCTCGGGCTCTCGATGGAGCACTCCACCCGAGCAGTCGGCGCCGGCTGCTGCTTCGCGGCGTTCGTCTGCCGCGGTGTGGGGGGAGCCGTATAGGTCGGCACCCCTTGCACTTTCATCTTGGCCGCGCCGGGATGCGGCTGATCGCTGTAGTGCGTTACGCCCTGCTCGTCCACCCACGTGTAGACGGTCGTGGCCGCCAGGGCGCCGGCGCTCGCCAGAAGCATTATGGTAAGGGGAAGCCCGCGCATACGAGCCGAGCATAGCCCCGCCGATCGCACAGGACCAAATCACGTCCAGCGATTCGATGACTGCCTCACGCCAGGAGGCGCGGCGGCGCCCTCCCCCTCTGCGAGGGAGAGCGCCGTTCGCGTGAGCTCGTAGTGCGTGGAGGCGCCGCACGACCCCGCCTGCTCACAGGCTGTAGTACATCTCCAGCTCGACGGGGTGCGTCCACATCCGCAGCTTCGTGACTTCCTGCATCTTGAGTTCGATGTACGCATCGAGCACGTCGCTCGTGAACACGCCGCCGCGCAGGAGGAACTCGCGGTCCTTGTCGAGATGCTCGAGGGCCATGTCGAGCGAGTGGCACACTGTCGGGATGTGCTTGGCCTCTTCCGGCTCGAGATCGTAGAGATCCTTGTCGGCGGGATCGCCCGGGTGAACCTTGTTCTGGATCCCGTCGAGGCCGGCCATCATCATCGCCGTGAACGCGAAGTACGGATTGGCGCTCGCATCCGGGAAGCGCACCTCGATGCGCCGCGCCTTGGGGCTCGACACCCAGGGTATGCGGATGGAGGCGGAGCGGTTGCGCGCGGAGTAGGCGAGCATCACCGGCGCCTCGAACCCCGGCACCAGCCGCTTGTAGCTGTTGGTCCCCGGATTGGTGATCGCGTTGAGCGCCTTCGCGTGCTTGATGATGCCGCCGATGTGGTACAGCGCGAGGTCCGAGAGTCCGCCGTACTTGTCGCCGGCAAAGAGAGCCTTGCCCTCTTTTTGCAGCGACTGGTGCACGTGCATGCCGTTGCCGTTGTCGCCGACGAGCGGCTTCGGCATGAAGGTCGCGGTCTTGCCGTAGCTCTGGGCGACGTTCATCACGCAGTATTTCAACACCTGCACGGCGTCGGCCTTCTCGACCAGGCCTCCCGCGCCCACGCCGATCTCGGCCTGTCCGCCGGTCGCGACCTCATGGTGATGGACCTCGACCTTCAATCCCATCTCCTCGATCGCGAGGCACATGGCCGAGCGGATGTCCTGAAACCCATCAA
The DNA here is from genome assembly GCA_030040795.1 of Gammaproteobacteria bacterium. Lineage (GTDB taxonomy): Bacteria > Pseudomonadota > Gammaproteobacteria > Steroidobacterales > Steroidobacteraceae > JASHUC01. Next base: position 2,965 of record JASHTA010000289.1, read on the forward strand.
CGGGCGGCACGGGGAAGTAGCCGCCTTTGAGGCCGGGACGGTGGCCCTTGTTGCCGTCCTCGTACTCCTTGCCGGAGTTCCAGAGGCCTTGCGAGGAATCGATCTCGTAGAAGCAGCCGCGGATATCGGAGCCGGAGCGCACGCTGTCGAAGATGAAGAACTCGTTCTCCGGTCCGAAGAGCGCCTTGTCCGCGATGCCCGTTGATTTGAGGTACGCCTCGGCGCGCTTAGCGAGCGAGCGAGGGCAGCGTCCGTAGCCCTGCATGGTCAAGGGCTCGAGCACATCGCAGCGGATATCGACCGTCGTCTCGTCGAAGAACGGATCGATGACGGTGGTGCCGGCGTCGGGCATGAGCACCATGTCCGAGTCCTGAATGCCTTTCCATCCGGCGATCGACGATCCGTCGAACATCTTGCCCTCGCGGAAGAAGCCCTCGTCCACGAGGCGCGCTGGAATGGTGACGTGCTGCTCCTTGCCGCGGGTGTCGGTGAATCGGAGGTCTGCGAACTTAGCCTCCTTTTCTTTTATGAGTTTGAGAACATCGCTCGGTGTCATATCGCCTCCGGATAGGGATTGCTCGACGCGCAGTTGAGCACTGGACCGTTGCAGCCCGTGTGCCAACCTTGTGCATATTGGAAATCAACGGCTTGCGGACGAGCCGCAGCGCCTATGCTTCATTTTAGAGCATCCATCATCCGGTGCGCGCCAAGTTTGTGCAGGATTGCGGGCGCAGCGCCCGTGCAAGGCTGCCCCGGTATACTCGCGCCGGTCGCGGGGACAGCTCCCGCGTCCCGCTTCACCCAAACGATTCCAGCGGCCGCGCGCGGCTCCGCGCCGCACGGCCGAAGCTCGCTATGCAACTAATTGGCTCGCTGGCCTTCACGGCGTTCCTTTTCATCTGGACTTTCCTCTACGCCCTGATGTTCGTGCTGGTTGCCTCCTGGCTGCCGTTTCCGCGGCGTTCCGCCTTCGCGCGCGCGTGGGCGCAGGTACTGCTCAAGGTGCTCAGCTGGACCTGCGGCCTCAGGCATGTGGTCGAGGGCCAAGAGTATCTTCCGCGAGACAATCACATCGCTTTATGGAAACACTCGTCCTCCTGGGAAACAATCGCAATGAACGTGATCTTTCCCCGTCAGGTGTGGGTGCTCAAGCGCGAGCTCGAGTGGATCCCCGTCGTCGGCTGGCCATCCGGCTGCTGCATGCAATTGCGATCGACCGCAGCTCGGGTCGCGTCGCAGTCACTCAAGTAGTGGAGCAAGGCAAGCAGCGGTTGGCCGAGGGAGACTGGATCATGATCTTTCCGGAGGGAACCCGCATGGCGGCCGGCGAGACGCGAAAGTACGGCGTGAGCGGCGCCCTGCTCGCCGCCGAGGCCGGAAAGCGGATCGTCCCGATCGCTCACAATGCGGGGTACTTCTGGCCGCGCCGCGGCCTGCGGAAGCGGCGCGGTCTCATCCGGGTCGTGATCGGCGCACCGATCGACTGCGCGGGCCGCGACCCGCGGGCCATCAACGAGGAGGCTCAGCGGTGGATCGAGGATCAGGTTGCACGGCTTGCACCAACTGCCGCGACGTCCGCGAGCGCGACAAGCTACGGCCAGCGTGGTTGAGGAGCGGTGAAGGTGACCCTCTGCGCAATCGTGTCATAGCCGCGCCCGTCAGGGCGCATCGTTCACTCGACGCAAAGGGCGCCCTCCGGGCGCCGTTTTGACACGATTGCGCAGAGG
>JASHTA010000290.1 GCA_030040795.1 Gammaproteobacteria bacterium
TGACGCCGGGGTAGCGCTCGACCCGGCCGATGAAATACTCGAGGAGATCGCGCGAGCCGATCTTGCCGGCCTTCAGCCGCTCAACGAGCTCGGTGGCCGTGGCGAACCCAAGAATCGGCGCACTGGTGGGTGGCTTGCTCATGAGATCTCGTGACGCACGCTCGCAGTGCCTCGTCAGGGCAGGGTCAGTGCGATGAGCTCCCCTGGCACATTCTTTGCGCCCACGGCGACGACGATGTACTGGCGTCCGTCGACTTCGTAGGTCATGGGCACGCCGGATTGGTTGGCTGGAAGCGTGAGCCGGTGAATGATGGCGCCGGTCGCCTTATCGTAAGCGAAGAACTGGTTGCCGCCGCCGCCCGCCCGGTACAGACCGCTTCCCTCGCCGCCGAAGAGCAGGGTCTTCGTGACGAGCAAGCCGACCTGATCGAACGAGCCGGTGCGCGGAAGCGCAATCCCGGCGAGCGCCGGGTTGTTGCGCGCCCAATCCGGCGTATCGGTATTCGGGATCATCCAGACGTGCTCGCCAGTGTTGAGGTTGATGGCTGTGACGCGGCCCCAAGGCGGTTTGATGAGAGGCAGCCCGTCGGGGCCGCCGAGCGAGCCGTGCGGAAAGCCCTCTCCATAGGCGCCGATGTAGGGCAACTTCGAGATCTTCGGATCCTGTCTCAAGCCGACGGGACATACCGAGGAAATGGAGCTGACGTAGAGAATACCGGTCTCCGGATCGACCGCCGCGCCCTGCCAGTTCGCCCCGCCGGAGAGGCAGGGGCGAAGAAGCGAGCCCAGATGGCGCCCATCGACGATCGAGGGAGGCACGTAAGGCGGTCCAAATCGATAGTGGCTCACGATATCGAGCGCCTGGCGCTTCATCTCCGGCGTGAAATCAATGAGGTCCTCTCGCCGCAGGCCCTGCGGCTCGATGGGTGCAGGCTTGGTGGGGAAAGGCTGCGTGGCCGAAGTCTCCTCGCCCGGCACGTCCGTCTGCGGGACGCGTCGCTCCTTGACGGGCCACACGGGCTTGCCGGTCACGCGATTGAAGACGAAGACCAGGCCCATCTTGGTCACTTGCACGACGGCGGGGATCCTCCGTCTTCCCACCTTGATGTCGGCGAGCACGGGAGGCGCGGGCAGATCGTAGTCCCAGATGTCGTGATGGATGATCTGGTAGTACCAGATGCGCTTGCCGGTCCTGGCGTCGAGGCAGACGAGCGAATCGGCGAACAGATCGTTGCCCTTGCGCTCGGCCCCATAAAAGTCCGAGTTGGGCGGCGCAACCGGCACGTAGACGTACCCGCGCGCCACATCGGCCGAGAACGGCGTCCAGGAGCCGGAATTTCCGCTGTAGCGCCAGCTGTCGTCTTGCCAAGTGCGGGTGCCGAATTCGCCGGCTTGAGGAACGGTATGAAACGTCCAGAGCAGAGCGCCGGTGCGAGCGTCGTAACCGCGAATCCAGCCCGGAATCGCGTACTTCGAGGCTGGAGCGGCGCTCGCCGCGAACGCGGCCCCGACGACGACCACGTTACCGACGACCAAGGGCGGAGAGCTCGAGCCCGGCGGCGTTCGGGGCAGCTCGCCGACCCTCGGAAGGCCCACCTCGAGGTCGACGATGCCTTGCTTGCCGAACGTGGGAACCGGTTGACCCGTATGCACATCGAGCGCAACCAGCTCGAAGCCCGGAGTGATCGTGAACACGCGGCTGGGCTCTCCCGGCCGCGCGCTCCGCCAGAATGCGACTCCACGGCCCGAGTTTCGCCGTGGAGCTATCGCCCCGCGCCGGCCCTCATCGGGACGGTATAGCCAGAGTGTCTCGCCCGTAACGGCATCGATCGCAACGACATCTCGCCGCACACCGGCGCTGACGTAAAGGACTCCATCGGCCATCAGCGGCGTGGCGCGAAAATAGTACTCCGGCGTCGGACCGAAGTTGTCGGACTTCCAGCGCCAAGCGATGCGCAGTTTCGAGACATTCTCTCGATCGATCTGATCGAGCGGCGAGTAGCTGCTGCTCGCGAGGTCTCCGCGGTTGTACAGCCACTCCGTGATGCCGTGCTGCCCGGCTGCCGAGGCCGCAGCCGTCGCGTCGACCGGCCATCCGTTCGCGCGACGAATGTGAGCGATCGCGGCGACGTAGTCGGACGGAGAGAGCGTTCCGGGATTCGTAGGCGGCATCGTTCGGCGAACGAACTGTGCGAGCTCCGCCGGAGCGAGGCTACCCCAGCGCCGCTGAAATGCGCTGCCGATGAGCGGCGGACCGGTCTCCCCGCCTCTCAGCTCGGCTCCGTGACAGCCCGAGCAGCTGCGCAAGTAGGCGTCGTCGGTGTCGTCCGCGCGCGCCTGCGCCCACAGTGCCGCGACGAGGGCGAGCCCGAGGCAAGCGGCCGCGGGGGCTTTCCGGAAGGATCGAGCCATCGGGGCGTCATCATAAGGCGGAATCGGCAACGCCATCCATTCGAATCGCCATACTGGCGGCGAGCGGGCTGCTGATCGCGCTCTGATACAGCCGGCGATGCTCCCGTAACCACGGCAAGCGCTCCAGCTCATCGGCCCCGAAGAACTGCCGATCGATGGCCTCCGCCGTGGGATGAAATTCGTGCGCGACGGACACTTCGGCCAGATAGAAGAGCTGGTAGCTATCGGGATAGGGATACCGATAACCCGCGGGAGGGGCACAAAGAACAGAAAGATGCTGATAGCCCAGGAGACGGAGCGCCCCGAGCGTGCAGCCGGTCTCCTCGCGGACTTCGCGACACACGGCGACTTCCGGCGATTCTCCAGGCTCGATGTGGCCGCCGGGTAAACCCCACCCTCGTTTGACGAGCCTCGTCATCAACAGTCGCCGCTTGTCGAAGGCCAGGGCGAACGCGCTCGTCGTGAGGTGTCTCGGGGGCAATTGCTCGTCCAGGATGAGGCGGACCCGATTCGGTCTGGGCATCCATGGAACGTCGGTTTGAACCTCGACCGGTTGCATCCAATGGTCTCCGCCGGCGAATGATCGACTGCTTCCAGCGCGTCGAAAGCGCTCGGCGCCAGGCATCCGAGCCGAGCCGCATCACGGCGAGCAGCCCGATGTGCTTCAGCGCGCCCAGCGGGTCTTCACGTCGCGGCACTCGGCATCGATATCGCGACAGCGAAGTTGATGCAACCTCATCGAGGGGCGATCGCGCGCGTCATGGCACGCGCGATCTGGCCGCGCTGCAGCGTCGATCTCTGTTCCGTCGTGTACAGGCCTTTCAGGAAGGACTGATCCCAATCGGTCATGCCGGTGGGCGCGGCCTGGGGTGCTCCGTCGAATAGCTTCAATATCGTTGGGGCATCACCGAGGTGAGCGCCGGGCTTGATCTTCGCGAGACCCACCATGGCGACATAGTCCGCAAGCTGTCCCAGCTTCACGCCCTGCAGCTGCGTCCGGTCCACGATGACGAAGACTCTCGAGAACGTCCAGATGGAATTGAACGCGAGATGGGTCCCCCCGGCGACTGCGGAACCGCACTGGCGGAACTGCGTTGCAAGAGCGGGGGGCGGATTGCTGCAATCATCGAAGCCCCCCCGCACTTGAAGGCAAGTGGCCTCGCGGAGTTGCATCTCCGAGCAGTAACCCAGAGGCTTGCCCCATGCATCCTTCGCCGTGGAGTTGTACCACACCCGCACGGCGCGCGGCGTCTTGATGAACGCATCGACGACACCCGCGGGTGTCGGCATGGGGGGATAAAACGACGTATCGTAGCCGAACGTGAACGGACGATTCCGCTTCTCCATGCCGCGCAGAAGATCCTCCGGCCGAGCGGTCACGAGAATGTAGAGATTCGGATGGCAGTGCTCGCCCGCCATCGGCGCTCCGGCTGCATGCCCGATCTCCGAGAGGCGCTCGAGGATGAATTCGCCGTCCTGCCGCGGAAGACCCGAAACGAGCGGGCACGCGGGCGGCGCTTGCCAGCGCGCGAGTCCCGCGTTACCTCCATTCTCGGGAGCTGCGATCTGATTGACGAACTTCGAGATCCTGCGCGCGAGCTTCTGAGCCGTCACGGTGACTTCGGCCAGCTTGCCGGATGGGCTGGCATCCGACACGGCAGCGGGAGGCGCAGGGGACTGCTGAGCAGCAGTTCCCACATCCGCGCTCGCAAACGCGGCCGCAGCAACGATAAGGGTCAGCACTCGTAACGCCCGAGACATCGGTTAGCCCACCATCATCCGTGCACCTTCCCCGTCAACAGTCTAATGCAACCCCGCTGCGTCACTTGGTGACGATATCGCGCACCATGTCGCGTGCGATGTGATTCCGCTGCTGCGTCGTACGCTGCTCGGTCACATAGAGGGATTTCAGAAACCCTCGATCCCAGTCGGTCATGCCGTCGGGGGCCGCCTGAGGCGGCCCATCGAAGAGCTTCAGGATAGTGGGAGCATCGCCGAGGCGAGCGTCGGGCTTGAGTCTCGCGAAGCCAACCATCGTGACGTAGTCGGCGAGCTGTCCGAGCTTCATTCCCTTCAGTCGAGTCCCGTCCACGATGACGAAGACTCTCGAGAACATCCACTTCGTGTCGAACAAGAGACGGCCTCTCATGGGGTTCCGCGTATCTCGGTCGACGCATAGCCCAGTCGCTGAGCACATCAATGGCAGGCCATCCGACGTCATTTCCACTGGGTTATACCAGACCCTCACTGCGCGAGGCGTCTTGATGAACTCATCGACGACACTCGTCGGCGTCTCGGTGCGATATGAAACGTAACCGAACGTAAACGGGCGATTCCGCTTCTCCATCTCCCTCAGAAGATTCTCCGGCCGGGGGGTCACGAGAATGTAAAGGTTCGGGCGGCAGTGCTCGCCGGCAAGCGGCACATCGGCTTCGCGTCCTATCTCCGAGAGACGCTCGAGGACGAACTCGCCGTCTCGCTGTGAGAGGCCCGCAACGAGCGGGCACGCGGGCGGCGCTTGCCAGCGCGCAAGTCCCGCTTGGCCGTTCTCTGGAACCGCGATCTGATTGACGAACCTTCTGACCTTGCGCGCCAGCTCCTTGGTGCGCTGGGCCGTTACGGTGACTTCCGCCAGCGAGTCGGAATTGCTTGCCTTGGATGCAGCGGGAGGGAGCGGAGATTGCTGAGTGAGAGTGCCCGCGTTCGCGCTTGCAAAAGCGGC
>JASHTA010000291.1 GCA_030040795.1 Gammaproteobacteria bacterium
ACCATGTTCGGCACGCAGCGCAGGTAAGTCAGATCGAAGGCGCCCTGATGCGTCGCCCCGTCCCCGCCCACCAGCCCCGCCCGGTCGATCGCAAACACCACCGGCAGATTCTGCAGCGCCACATCGTGGATGAGCTGATCGTAGGCGCGCTGCAGGAACGTCGAGTAGATCGCCACCACCGGCTTCATCCCTGAGGCGGCCAGCCCCGCCGCGAAGGTGACCGCGTGCTGCTCGGCGATCGCCACATCGAAGTAGCGGTCCGGGAAGCGCTTGGAGAACTCCACCAGCCCCGAGCCCTCGCGCATCGCCGGGGTGATGCCGATGAGGCGCGGCTCGCGCTCGGCCATATCGCACAGCCACTGGCCGAACACCTGCGTGTAGGTGGGTCCGGACGACTTCTCCTTGTGGACCACGCCCGTCCGCGGATCGAACGGGCCGGGACCGTGCCACTTGATCGGATCGGCCTCCGCGGGCGCGTAGCCCTTGCCCTTCTGCGTCACGACGTGCAGCAGCTGCGGACCCTTCAGATGGCGGACATTCCTCAACATCGCGACGAGGGCGTGGACGTCGTGCCCATCAACTGGGCCGATGTAGTTGAGCCCCATCTCCTCGAAGATAGTGCCCGGCAGCACCATCCCTTTCATGTGCTCCTCGGAGCGCCGCGCCAGCCTGAGCGCCGTCGGCACGCGGCGGAGCACGCGCTTGCCCCCCTCGCGCAGGTGCGAGTAGAGCTTTCCCGACAGCAGGCGTGCGAGGTAGTTCGAGAACGCGCCCACCGCCTCGGAGATCGACATGTCGTTGTCGTTGAGGATCACGAGCAGATCCACATCGAGGGCGCCCGCATGATTCAAGGCCTCGAAGGCGATGCCGGCGCTCATCGCGCCGTCGCCGACGACGGCGGCCACTCTACGTCCACCTCCCGAGCGGGCCGCCTCGACCGCCATCCCGAGCGCCGCGCTGATCGAGGTGCTCGAGTGTCCGACGCCGAAGGTGTCGTATTCGCTCTCTTGGCGAGCGGGGAATGGGGCGAGCCCGCGCTTCAGCTTGATCGTGTGCAGGCGATTGCGACGCCCGGTGAGCACCTTGTGCGGATAGGCTTGGTGCCCCACGTCCCACACGAGGCGATCGTAAGGAGTGTCGTACACATAGTGCAGAGCGATCGTGAGCTCGACGGTGCCGAGCCCCGCGGCGAAGTGTCCCCCGCGGGTGCTGACGCTCTGGATGAGAAACTCCCTCAGCTCGGCCGCGAGCTGCGGAAGCTTGCTCTGAGGGAGCCGGCGCAGATCGGCCGGCGAGTCGATGCCGGTGAGGAGCGGAAGCGTGTCCATGGCGCGTGAGGCTCCGTGCGGGGTTCGCTGGGCGCCGCGTCAGTAACGCCGCGACAGCAGCCAGTTCGAGAGCCGCCGCAGCGGCTCCGCACGGTCGCCGAACGGCTCGAGGGCATCGAGCGCCTCGGCGTGCAGGCGGCTCGCCTGGGCCTGGGAGGCCGCGATGCCGATGATCGCCGGATACGTGGGCTTCGCGCGCTCCCGATCCGCTCCCGTCGCCTTGCCGAGCGTCGAGGAATCCCCGAGCACATCGAGCAGATCGTCCTGGATCTGGAACGCAAGGCCGACCGCCGCCGCGAACCGCTTGAGGGCGGACTGTAGCTGCGGCTCGAGCGAAGGAACGCAGGCGGCCGCCATGGCCACCGCGGCCCGGATCAGCGCCCCGGTCTTGCGAGAGTGCATGTCCTCGACCTGGGCAATGTCGAGCTTCTTGCCCTGCACCTCCAGGTCGATCGCCTGACCGCCCGCCATCCCGAGGCTCCCGCTCGCCTCGGCGAGGAGCGCGACCAGGCGCAGGCGGATCTCCGGAGCGGCGGGCAGCGCCGGATCGGCGGCGAGCAGCTGAAAGGCGAGCGGCTGCAATCCATCGCCGACGAGGATCGCCGTCGCCTCGTCGTAGGCCTTGTGGCAGGTCGGCCGGCCGCGGCGCAGGTCGTCGTTGTCCATCGCGGGAAGATCGTCGTGCACCAGCGAGTAGACGTGCACCAGCTCGATGGCGCAGGCCGCGGCCTCGACCTGGTCCTCGCTCAGCCCGAGGGTGCGCGCCGTCGCGAACACGAGGGCGGGGCGCACGCGCTTGCCTCCCTCGAGCACGCTGTACCGCATGGCGTCATGCAGGCGCTTCGGGACGGTCTGTGAGTTTGGCAGGCGCCGCGCGAGCGCCCGCTCCATGCGCACGCGCCAATCCTCAAGCTGGGCCCGGAAAGCATCGGAATCGGGTGCAGAGACTCGGCCGCCCGCCGCGTCGTTCACGCGCACGCTCCTCGCGGGGATGCGCCACTCACTGCGGCCTCGCCGCAGTCTCGCCGCCGGGGCCCTCCGCCGGGCCGCCGCCGGCCGTTTGATGACGATGCCGCGCGGGCTTCACCGCGCTCAGCGGCACGCTCACGGTCTGGGCCGGCCTCGGCGCCGGATCTCCCGCGCCATAGAGGATCGGCAGCTCGGGGGCCATGGGGCCGCCCGTGCGAGGCCCTCGCAGCGACACGCCGAGCGCCTTGAGCGGGTGCGCGAACGTATCGTCGACGGCGGTGCCTTCGAAGCCGCAATGGGCCATGCAGTTGTTGCAGCGGGGATTGCGGCCGACCCCGTACCGGTCCCAGTCCGTCTCCTCCATCAGCGAGCGGAAGCTCGGCGCGTGGCCCTCGTCGGAGAGCAGGTAGCACGGCCGCTGCCAGCCGAAGAGGTTGTACGTCGGGTTGCTCCACGGCGTGCATTGATAGGTCTGGTTGCCCGCGAGGAAATCGAGGAACAGCGACGACTGATTGAACTGCCAGCGAACCTTGCGGCCGCTGCGGCGCTTGAAGATCTCCCGGAACAGCCGTTTGCTCGCGCTGCGCTCGAGGAACACGTCCTGCCGCGGCGCATGCGAGTAGCTGTATCCGGGGGAGACCGTGATCCCCTCGACGCCGAGACCCATCGCGGTGTCGAAGAACTCCGCCACCTCGTCGGGGTTCTCTCCGTTGAACAGCGTGCAGTTGACCGTCACCCGGAATCCCTTCCCGAGCGCGAGGCGGATGGCCGCGACGGCCTTGTCGTAGACGCCCTCCTGGCAGACGGAGAGGTCGTGGCGCTCCCGGTTGCCGTCGAGGTGAATCGAGAACGTGAGGTACGGCGAGGGCCGGTAGTCGTCGATGTGCTTCGCGAGCAGCAGGGCGTTGGTGCACAGATAGACGAACTTCTTGCG
>JASHTA010000292.1 GCA_030040795.1 Gammaproteobacteria bacterium
CGGCCGGCGAGCGCCCACCGCGCGAACCCGGGAATGAAGCGGCTCGCGGCACGGGGTCAAGCACCGTGGGCGGGGCGCAAGATACGCTGCACGAAGGCAGGCGCGCGCATCGCTCGGAGCCGCATCGCGGGCCGCCGCTCTTGCAGGAGTCGAGCTACGGCAATGGGCTGTGGGCCGCGGCACCTCAAGCCTCCCCGTGCAGCTCGAGCCCGCACTGCCATTCGAGCCGCCGCAAGAGCCGCCGAATCCCGGCGGGGCGACCCTTGCGCTTGTGTGCGTCCGCCACGGCGACTCCCGTGCGGCTCAGCTCGCGCAAGAAGCTCACGACGGAGTTCCAGCGGCGGATCGCCTCCTCCTCGCTCTTCGTGCCGGGACCGCACGCGCCGCAGCCGCACCGCACGCGCAAGCGCCAGCGGCCCGCAAGCCTCGGACACATCGCGCACAACGGGCAGATTTCCATGGCGATCGAGGACATGCTCCCTCCTTTGGGCGTGGCTGCGTTTGAGCGGAGAGGAGCGTCAACTTATTCCTCGTGCCGCGCGAATTCTGTGAGGCAATCCGCGCTTGGCGGGTGCGCGCACGCAGCGTTTCAAATTCGCGCGGCCGAGCTCAAGGCCCGCGCGAGCGCGCATCACTCCTTGCGCTCACCGATCTGCGACTGGCAGTAATTCTCGAGTCCGATGCGCTTGATGAGGTCGAGCTGGATCTCGAGGAAGTCGATGTGCTCCTCCTCCGATTCCATGATCGAGCTGAACAGCTCGCGCGACACGAAATCGCCGGCCGACTCGCTGTCGGCGACCGCCGTCTTCAGCAGGGTCCGCGCCGCAAGCTCGAGCTTCAGATCGCACCTGAGGCACTCCTCGACGTTCTCGCCGATGAGAAGCTTGCCGAGATCCTGAAGGTTCGGCAGCCCCTCGAGGAACAGAATCCGCTCGATGAGCCGGTCCGCATGGCGCATCTCATCGCAGGATTCCTGCTTCTCGCTCTTCTCGAGGCGCTCGAGCCCCCAGTTGCCGAACATGCGCGCATGCAGGAAGTACTGGTTGATCGCAGTGAGCTCGTTCTTCAGCACGCCATTCAAATGCTGCAGGATCTTCGGATCGCCCTTCATCGTCGCCGCTCCCTCCGCATCCGCCGACGCCATCATCGGTGAGCGTCACGGCGCGCGCAACCGCGACGGCCCCAAGAGATCCGCCGGGAGCCGCAGGAAATCGGCTGAGGATGATGCGAGGAAAGAAGGCGGCGCGTCAGGCCGCGCTGCGTCGCGGGACGGCGTGCAGATGGTCCTCGACCACATCCCGCGCCGTCGCCTCGCAACGGCCGCAGCAGCTTGCGACCGGCAGGCACGACTGCACCTCCATGAGCGAGCGGGCCCCACGATCGATGGCCTCGCGGATCTCACGGTCGGTGACGGCGTGACAGATGCAGACGTACATAGGCGGCTCGGTGCCGGGGAAGCGGCTAGGGAAGGCTCTCCCGGCGCGACGTATAATAACTGCAAATAAGAATGATTGTCAATTGCATCCGATCGGACCGCATCAGGGCCGGGCACCCGCATTCGGGCAGCGCATAAGGCGCGCATAGAATGAAGCGCTGTGGGCGTTGCGGCGCCCGGTGTCGCGGAGCGGTACCCCATGCATTTGCCCCACTGGCTTGAAGTGGAGCCGGGTCAGACGGCGTTGCAGATTGGCGAGCTCGTGCTCGCGCTCGTCCTGTCGTCGATGATCGGGCTCGAGCGAGAGTTGAGGATGAAAAGCGCCGGGCTGCGCACGCATGCCCTGGTCGGGGTCTCCGCAGCCCTCATCATGCTCGTCTCCAAGTACGGCTTCACGGACATCCTTGCGAAGTACGTGATCGTGCTCGACCCCTCGCGAGTCGCCGCGCAGATCGTCTCGGGGATCGGATTCATCGGCGGCGGATTGATCTTCGTGCAGCGGGACATCGTGCGCGGGCTCACGACCGCGGCGATCATCTGGCTCACGGCGGCGGTCGGCATGGCCTGCGGAGCGGGGCTCCCGCTGCTCGCGATCTTCGTGACGGCGGCGCATTTCCTGGTGGTGTACGGTTACACGCCTTTCACGCACCGGTTCCTTGCCGCTCACGCCGATCTGCTCGTCTGCTATGTTCCCGGCAAGGGCGCGGTGCAGGAGATCATCCAGACTTGCACGGGGTACGGGTTCTCGGTGCACGACCTCGAGCTGCGGCGGGACGCCGGGGCTCAGGCCGATGCGCAGACCATCCGAATCGTCCTGCAGGGACGCGGGCTGATGACCTCACTCTTGGCGTCCGTCGGCGACATCAAAGGGGTCGTCTCCGTGCAGTTGAACCGCGATCGGCAGAGCGCCGGAGACTGAGCGGGAGACACGCATGTCGCTGAGGGACTGGATTCAAAAGGGCCGGGAGCTCGGCGCGAGCGACCTGCACCTGGAGACGGGAACGCCGCTCGTTGCGCGGATCAGAGGCGATCTCGTCGCGGTCGGAGAGCCGCTACCGGCACAGCGGCTCACGCCCGCCGCGCAGGAGCTGCTCGGCCCCGAGGCCTGGGCGCGCTTTCTCGAGCGCGGCTCGGCCGATGTGGCCCTCGCGGCGAGCGGCATGCGGTGCCGGCTGAGCCTCTACAGGACGATCCGCGGCATCGCGATCGCCGTGCGGCTGCTCGCGCCGTCCGTCAGCGATCTTCGCGCGTGCAACCTGCACGCCGATCTGCGCAAGCTCATCGAGGCGGGGAACGGCCTCGTCGTGGTCGCGGGTCCGACGGGCTGCGGCAAGTCCACCACGCTCGCGGCGCTCGTCGAGGAGATCAACTCCTCGCGCGCGCGCAACATCATCACGCTCGAGAGTCCACTCGAGTACATCTTCGCCAACCGCCGATCGTTCATCCGCCAGCGTGAGATTCCGACCCACTCCCCGAGCTTCGAGCAAGCGATCGTCGACGCGGTGCGCGAGAACCCCGACGTGCTCGTGATCGGCGAGATGCGCACACCGGAGGTCTTCCGGCTCACACTCAACGCGGCGGAGACCGGTCACCTCGTCCTCGCCACGATGCATTCGGCAAGCTGCGGCGAGGCGCTGAGCCGGATTTGCATGTCGTTTCCCGCGGAGATCCAAAGCAGCATTCGCGCGCAGCTCGCGGACGTGCTCGTGGGCGTCGTGTGCCAGAGGCTCGATTTCGTCGGCGCGCAGCCCATCAGAGTCCCTCGATGCGAGCTGCTGCTCGGAAGCTCGGCAGCCAAAGGGACGATTCGCTCGGGTCAGTTGAGCCAGATCGCGAACGTCATCCTGGCGGGCGGCGAGGAAGGCATGTGGACCTTCGATCGATACCAGCGCTGGATGGAGCAGAAGACGGATTGGGTGCGCCCCCCTGCCGCCCGATCGCCGGCGCCGGACGGAGAGATCGTGAAGGTCGTCAATGCGACGAAGCCCGTGGCCTCGCCTGCGCAGACTCCTGCTCCCGCTCCTTCGCCCGCGCCGGCACAAGCCGCCCCGCGGCGCACGACACCGGGCTCGGCGCCGGAACGCGCCGCCCCGGAGCCGCAAACGGAGATCTCCATCGACGAGGACCTCGATCTCAATGAGCTCGCCGAGCTTGCGCGGAAGATCGAGGAGCGGACGCGGTAGAAGCGGATGCGCCGCAGCGCCGAGCCCAGTGGACGCGCCTCAGCGTTGAGCCCAGCGGAGGCGCCTCAGCGCCGAGCCCAGCGGACGCGCCTCAGCGTCGAACCCAGCGTCCACCCCTCATGTGCCAGCCGTCTGCCGTGCGCACCCAGCGTCGCGGCTCCCAACGATAACCCACGCGCGGCGCCTCCCAGTGTCCGCCGACCCACGTATAGCGGCCGCCGACCCAGTTCCAGTAGCCGCCGATCCAGAAGTAGCCGGCCACGGGCGGCGCACCGTAGTACTCCACCTGCGGCGGCGGGGGCGCAGCGGCCACGGCAGGACCGATGTACAAGCCCCGCGGAGTGGGAACAACGACACAGGCGCTCACCGCAATGCAGATTGCGGCGAGAGCCACCAGATTGCGCACATGAACCGGTTTGATCATGGGGACCTCTTCAAGATTCAACAGTGACGCCATCCGCGTCATTGCATCAAGAACGCGCGAGGCGGACTTTGGTGCACATACCCGGCGAGCTCTCCGGCACGGCCATTTCACGCCGGAAGGGCGAATCAATCCTGCGTCCGGGCCGGCTTTCCTCTCGCGCTTTGCGCGGCCCGAGAGCCTCCCCTCGCAAGACCGCGGTATCTCTCGGCGTCGAAGCCGACGACGAGTCGACCGTCCCCTTCGATCACCGGACGCTTGATCATCGACGGCTGAGCCAGCATCAAAGCGACGGCCTTGCGCTCATCGAGGCCCACCTTCTGCCTCTCGTCCAGCTTGCGGAAAGTCGTTCCGCTGCGATTGAGGAGCGCTTCCCAGCCCGCCTCTGCGCACCAGCGCACGAGCCGCTCTCGATCGATGCCGGCGGTCTTGTAGTCGTGGAACTCGTAGGCGATGCGATGGCCGTCGAGCCAAGCCCGGGCCTTCTGCATCGTCGCGCAGTTTTTGATTCCGTACACCGTAATCATCGGGCGCTCCCCAGGGCAGCTTCCACTTGGCCTCGCATTTTGCCGCATCGGCACGGGGTGGGGTAGCTGAGTATCATCGCAGGGCATGGCACTCCCCACGAAGCCCTTCGCTCCTTCCTGCGATCGCAACAGCGGTCCGATCCTCGGTGTTCTACGCCGCCATTTCGCAGATCGGCGCACCGTGCTCGAGATCGGCAGCGGTACCGGACAGCACGCGGTCGCCTTCGCTTCCGAGCTGCCTCACCTCACGTGGCAGACCTCCGATCTCGCGGAGAGCCTTCCGGGCATCGGCCTGTGGCTCGAGGAAGCGCGCCTCCCGAACCTCCCGCCGCCGCTCGAGCTCGACGTGAGTCGCCCGTGGCCCGCCACGCGCTACGATGCGGCGTTCTCCGCCAACACGCTCCACATCATGAGCTGGAGCGCCGTGCAGCAGCTGTTCGAGCGGCTCGCCGAAGCGCTCGCGGACGATGCAACGCTCGCGATCTACGGCCCCTTCAACTATGGCGGCCGTTTCACGAGCCGCAGCAACGCGGATTTCGACGCGTGGCTGAAGGAGCGCTCGCCCGTCATGGGCATTCGGGATTTCGAGGCGGTCGGTGCGCTCGCACGCTCGGCGGGCTTGCAGCTCCTCGAGGACTGCGCCATGCCGGCGAACAATCGCACGCTCGTCTGGCGCCGCGCGGAAAGCGGACGCACTAGGACTCTCCGAGATGCTCGAGAAGCGGAGCCTCCTCGCCCGGATCCGCCGTCTGCGTGCTCGGCAGGATCTTGAACTTGAGCGTGTTCGGGTACGACTCGGGAACGCGGTCCTGCAACGCGCGCACGATCTGCGCATGATACGCGAGGCCTTGGTCGACGGATCTCTGGCCGGTCACGATGTCGTCCGCGATGTTGAGCATGATCCGGTTCTGCTCCTCGCTGTCGCAGTGGGCCGAGAGCTCCCCGCTCGTGTGATCCACGACGAGGCTGCCGTCGTACGCGATGAGGTCCGGTATTTTCGCGGGCGGTACGCGGTAGTTGACCGTCTGCTCGAGGATGTCCTCGTGCGGCACCGGGAAATTGTGCTTGACACCCGCTCTGTGCAGCACCGTCCGCTTCCACGGTCCGTTGCCGTACCACGTCAGGTCGTGAGCCGTGGCCGTCTGCGGGCGGCCATACCGGGTGATGAGCTGCGCTGCGAGCTTGCGTGTGGCCGCGGGCCAGCCCGCAAGATGCGTACGGACCCACGCGTCGGCTTCGGCAGGATGGGTATTCACGGCAAGCCTCCAGTCAAACGTCCGGCGAGACCGACAGCGTCGGAGAAACTATCTCGCAATTGCAGCGCGCGGATCAAGCGTCGAGGTGAACCGTGCCGCCGCATCAGCGAGCGCGCTGGTGGCTCAGCGCCCAAACGTAAGCGGCGACGGCCGATATCTGATCCGTCGAGAGCTGCGCTCCGCCCATCGGGGGCATCGCGCTACGGTAGGCCTTGGGCTTCGGCACGCCGTCGCGAATCGTCCGGGCGATTCCGGCGTAGCTTCCACGGCTCCACAGCCATTTGTTCGATGTGAGATCGGGCCCGAGCGGAGTGCCCTTGCCGTCGGCCCCATGACAGCCGATGCACGTCGCGGAGGCGGCTCCGCCGTGATAGATGCGGTCGCCCAGCTCGACCATCGCGCGCGTGGCGCCGCGGGGCACCGGGAGATCTGCGGAAGCGCCCGCATTGGCATTGATGCCCTCCGGAGGAGCGGCGGCGCTCGCCGCGGCCGTCGATCCGCCGAGTGCGGACATGCTCGGACAGGGCGTGAGGCCTCCGGCGTCGCCGGAGCCCCCACTGGAGCCTGCAGTGCCGCGATAGACGATGCGGTAGATACGCCCGCGCACGTCATCGGACACATAGAGCGTCCCGTCCGGTCCGACTGCCACGCCCGATGGACGATGCTCCGCCGAGCCCGGCCCTGCCTGCGCGCCTGCGAACCCGTCCGCGAAGATCTCGCACCCGGAGGGTGCCCTCCCGTCCGCGAGCGGCTGGAATACGACGTTATAGCCCTGTTGCGGGAATGGAGCCCGGTTCCAGGAGCCATGGAATGCGATGAACGCGCCGCCGTAGTAATGCGCAGGGAATTGCTTTCCGTAGTAGAGCGTCAGTCCATTCGGCGCCCAATGCGCCGGAAAGGCGGCGATCGGTCCGAGCTTGCTCTCGCACCGTCCGGCGAGCTTGCCGTTGCCGCCATATTCCGGCGCAAGCAGGAGCTTCTGCTGAATGCCGTCGTAATAGCAGTAGGGCCAGCCGTAATCGCCGCCCGGCATCACATGCAGCAGCTCCTCCGCCGGCAGCAGCGCTCCCTGCTCCGGGGTGAACAGCTTCGGCCAGTTCTGGCCGAGCTGGTCCCGCCCGTGCTGCGTCGAGTAAAGACCGCGTCCCGTGGAG
>JASHTA010000293.1 GCA_030040795.1 Gammaproteobacteria bacterium
ACTTCAGGCTTTCCGGGTCGAAAAGAGCCATCATAATCAAACGGTGTCAGCGGGATGTGACGGACCCATCGGCGGCGAAATCTCAGCCCTTTGCCGGGCTCTCTCCGGAGGTCGTGCTCGATGCGGCGGCCTCGGCGGGCTTCGAGGGGGACGGCAGGCTGCTCGCGCTCAACAGCTACGAGAACCGGGTGTACCAGATCGGCGAGCGTACCCGGGGGCTGCTGGTCCTCAAGTTCTACCGGGCGGGCCGCTGGAGCGATGAGCAAATCGGGGAGGAGCACGAGCTCACCGCCGAGCTCGCCGCGGCGGAGCTGCCCGTTGCCGCACCGCTCTCCGTGGAAGGACGGACGCTCCTGCGATACCGCGATTTTCGCTTCGCGGTATTTCCCTGGATGCGGGGGCGGGCGCCGGAGCTCGACCGGCCCGAGGCCCGCGCGATGCTCGGCCGCGCGCTCGGCCGGATGCACCGCATCGGAGCTGTGACGCCGTTCCGGTTTCGGCCGCATTTGAGTCTCGAGCGGCTGGGACGGGACGCCCGCGCGGCCGTGCTCGCGAGCGGTCTGCTTCCCGATGGCCTCGAGGAGCGCTACGCGGAGGCCTCGAGCCTGCTGCTCGCGCGGATCGAGTCCGTGATGCAGAGCGTCGGCCGGGTCTCGCAGGTGCGGATCCACGGCGACTGTCATCTCGGGAATCTACTGTGGAACGAGCAGGGGCCCGTGTTCGTCGACCTCGACGATTGCATGATGGGCCCGAGAGTCCAGGACCTGTGGATGCTGCTCTCCGGCCCTCCCTACGAGCAGCAGCGCCAGTGGGAGGAGCTCTTGAGCGGCTATCAGCAGTTTGCCGACTTCGACTTCCGCGAGGTGCGGCTGGTCGAGCCGCTCAGGGGCTTGAGAATGCTGCACCACGCCGGCTGGGTCGCCCAGCGCTGGAACGATCCGGCGTTTCCACGCGCCTTTCCCTGGTTTGGCGAGACTCGCAATTGGGAGAGCTACGTCACGGACCTGCGCGAGCAGTCGATTACGATTGAGAACCAGCCGCTGCTCAATTAATCAAGTCGGCGCCCATGAACACCTCCGCCCTCTCGCGCCTCATCGCCCTAGCGTGCGCGGCCGCGGTCACCGCCTGCAGCTCACCGAGCAGCCACGGCGTTTGGCAGTACATCGGGCCGCTCGGGAAGCTCCTGCCCCACCACACCGCTCCCGCTGCAATGCAGCACGCGGCGGCTCCGTCATCGATCGATGGGGACATGGTGGCCGCCGTGAGCAGTGGCAAGGGCGATGACATGCCGGTCAAGGTGACTTTTGCGTTGCGCAACCGACCGGAGGTCGGTCAAGCCTCCGAGCTCGACCTCGAGGTGATTCCCTCGGCACCGCTCGACAAGCTGGTCGCCGTCTTTCATGCCCAGGACGGGCTGAGCGTGAAATCTGGCGCGGAGCCCTCGGAGCGCGACCGCCCGGAGCCCGGGGTCCCCATCTCGCACCGGCTCACGATCGTTCCCGCACGGGACGGGATCTTTTACGTGGATGCGACCGTGCTCGTCGACTTCGGCAGCGAGTCGATCGCGCGCACGTTCACGATTCCGGTCATCGCGGGCACGGGCGAGCCCTGACCCTCCCTTTCGCGCTTCACACGCCGAGTCTGACGTCCACTCGGGAATCGGGAGGCGCTTCACGCGTCCTCCGCATTGACACCTCATATTATGGGTGACGACGTCGTGTCGCACTCTTATGTCAAATTTGCCTTCAGCTCGCCGCACTGTGGAGCGCCCCGACGGTTCACCGGACGAGAACCCGGAGCATCGCTCGACTCACGCAACCCACGCAACGACCGTCGTCCGAGCCGACGCTGACCTTCGCGAGACCGACACGCAGTCCCTGCACCCCCTGCTGCAGGCGCAGCTGAAGGAGCTGCGCCTGCGCACCGGCTTGGCGGCGCCTGACGTGCGCATGCTGCTGCGGCTCGTCAGCAGCCACTACGACTCGATCGATGAGGAGCGCCGCGGCATCGTCCGATCGATGCAGCTCATGGCGGACGAGGTGCGGGCGCTCGATCACGACCAGCACGAGGCGGCGTCCGATCAGCTTCAGGTCATTCTCGATCACATCAAGGAGATCGTGCTGACGGTGGACGAGCACGGTGGCGTGCGCTCGTTCAATCCGACCGGCGAGCGCGTCTTCGGCTACGCTCAGGACGAGGTGGTCGGGCGGCCGCTCGATCTGCTTATCCCGCAGATCGCCGATCGCGGCGGCGCCGCACAGGGACTCGCCAACCTCGCGGCGGCGACGGGCGACACCCATCTCGATCTGGCGCCGCGCGAGATCTGGGGCCGGCGCAAGTCGGGCGAGGTCTTTCCGGCCGAGATTGCGGTGAGCCGTGCGCGGCTCGGCGCGCGCGAGACATTCATCGTTTGCATGCGCGACGTGACCGAGCGGCGCTCCTCGGAGCGGCATCTGCGCGAGAGCGAGGCGCGCTACCGCATGCTCGTCGATCATGCGCCGGAGGCGATCTTCGTCATCGACGCCGACACCGAGCGCTTCGTCGATGCGAACCAGAACGCGGAGCGCCTCTTTGGAATGTCCCGCGAGGAGCTGCTCAAGTGCGGGCCGCCGGACCTGAGCCCGCCGAGTCAGCCCGACGGGAGGACCTCGCGCGACTCGCAGCACGGCTATTTCAAGCGCGCCATGGAGGGTGAGCCGCAGCGCTTCGAGTGGATGCATCGAGACGCCTCCGGCCGGACCTTCATCTGCGAGGTACGCCTGCTCAGCCTGCCGTCGGCGACCCGGCGGCTCGTTCGCGGCAGCATCATCGACATCAGCGAGCGCAAGCGCGCCGATCGGCTGAGGGACTGCGAGCGCGAGGTGCTGCAGCAGCTCGCCTCGAACGCCTCGCTCATGGAGGTGCTCCAGTCGATCACGAGCCTCATCGAGTCCGTGGGGGTCGGCAGCGCCTGCTCGGTGAGCCTGCTCGGCCCGGATGGCGCAACGTTCTCGACGGTGATCGCGCCGCGGGTCGACAAGACCCTGCACGCATCGCTCGCGCGCGCACTCATCGGAATCCGCAACGGCTCGTGCGCCGCGGCGGTGTATCTCGGGCGGCAGGTTCTGGTCGCCGACGTGAGCAAGGATCCTCTCTGCCGCCATCTGCGCGACGAGGCGCTCGCCGCCGGCGTGCGCGCGGTGTGGTCCACGCCGATCAAGGACGTTGGCGGAAGGATGCTCGGCTCGCTCGGCGTCTTTCGCACGGAGGTCGGACTACCG
>JASHTA010000294.1 GCA_030040795.1 Gammaproteobacteria bacterium
GCCTGCGCCAGAAGGTCTCGCGGCGCGGCGGCGAGCACCCAGGCCACCGAGAGCAGGCAGGCCCAAAGGCCCAACCCCCACCGCGATGGGCGGATTGGGTGGATGTACCTTGGTTTCATGTCAGGCTCGAGGGTATCCATGATCTCCAAGCTCCTCATGTCCCCCTCAACGCTCGAGGCACCGAATCGGTTCACTACGCGCAAGCTGAACGCCAACCTACGGCCGCTATTATTGAGCTCCGGCGGGTAAACGCCAACTCTGGCCGCGGCGTGGTGGCCGCGGCGTGGCCGGCCGTATCGCCCGTGGCGGGGATCGCTTAAAGTTCGCAGGCTCTCGGCGCAGTCCGCCTGTGCGAGGATCCGTCATGAAGCTCGGTGTGGCGATGCTCTCGATTGGCGTCACGGTGTGCGCCCTCGCGGCCCCTCCCGGCCGCGCCATGGACCTGCAGCTGAAGGGCAAGACCGCCCTCGTCACGGGCAGTACGGCAGGCATCGGATACGCAACGGCCGAGGCTCTGCTGCGCGAAGGCGCGACGGTCATCATCAACGCCCGGACGCAGGCGGCCGTCGACGGCGCGGCCGCATCCCTCAAGGCGGCGACCGGTCACGCGCCCCTCGAGTTTGCAGGCGACATGAGCAAGGCCGAGGACATCGCGCGCCTGGTGAAGGCGTTTCCGCGCGTTGACATCCTGGTGAACAACGTCGGCCGCTTCATTCCGAAGCCGTTCGAGCAGTCGACGGATCAGGACTGGTACGACACGTTCGATCTCAACGTGATGTCGGGGGTGCGCCTATCGCGCGCTTATCTGCCCGGGATGCGGGTGCGCAACTGGGGCCGGATCATCTTCATCTCGAGCGAGAGCGCGATGCAGATCCCGGTCGAGAGCATCCAGTACGGCATGAGCAAGGCGGCAGAGATCGCGGTAGCCCGCGGCCTCGCGGAGAGCGTGGCCCGAACGGGCATCACGGTGAACAGTATTCTGCCGGGCCCCACGCAGGACCCGAAGGTCACAGCGGCGCTCGTCAAGCGGTTCGGCGCACAGCGTGTCGAGCAGATGACGGAGAGTTTCTTCAAGACGCAGCGCCCGACTTCGCTCCTCAAGCGATTCGAGCGCCCCGACGAGACCGCCGCCCTGGTCGTCTACATCGCGAGCCCGCTCTCCTCGGGCACGACAGGCGCCGCCCTCCGCGTGGACGGCGGCGTGGTCAAAAGCGCGTTCTGACCGACTCGCAGCCGGGCGCCGGGGCGCAACTCATCGCCCCAGCGCCGAGCCGCAGCTCATTGCTGGTCAGGCGGCGGAGCGGCGGGCCGCCTCTGCGGCAGCTTGGCCATCGCGTCCTTGCACCCCTGGCTCAGCTTGTCGGAGTTCTGACGCAGGCACGCAAACACCTCGCGACCCTGCTTGTCGGCGCAGTACTGCTTGGTATCCGAGTCGCAGGCCTGTCTCACGGCCTGAACCGCCGCCCGGAAGTCCCCTGAGGGCGCCTGGGCGTGAACCGAGAAGGAAACGCCGGCCAGCATCGTGGCGGAGAGCGCAAGAGACGCAAAAGAATGAAACCTCATATCTTCCCCCTGTTGTCGAGATTCTCGAGACCTGACGAGGCAACTCCCGAGACCTGTCGAAGCGGCCGCGTTCGACCCAAGACGAAGCCTCGAGGTGAATTCGAGCCGCTTCGCCTTGCATTGTAGCGATCCTCCATGCAGAAGACAGTGGAGATCACGCGCAGCATTCGATTTGCCGGCCGGCATTTGCAACAATTTGCAACGCTTGTTCCGGCCGGCCTCGTAGGCATGGCTCGGAGGAAGCAGACGACCCATCAGTCTCGTCTCGCCATACGGAGTATCGTCGCCACAATGCGAAAGCTAGACAGGTCGCCGGCAAGGCGAGACGGATCGCTCCACCTGACACGTGCGGTGACACTGGCCGCGACACTCGCCGCGACACTGATCGCAACGCTGGCCGCCGCGCTGGTCACCGCGCTGATCACCTCCACGACGGCGGCCGCACAGACGATCCATCCCTCGAGCTGGCCGGCAATCACCCCCGGGATCCCTCTCGATCCCAAAGTCGAGCAACGCGTGGACCGCCTGCTCTCGACCCTGACCTGGGAGGAGAAGGTCGGCCAGCTGGTCCAGGCGGACATCAGCACCATCACGCCCGACGACCTGCGCCGGTACAAGCTCGGCTCGATCCTCGCAGGCGGTAGCAGCGCTCCGGGGGGTAACGTCCGCTCGCCAGCCGCCCGGTGGCTCGCGCTCGCGGAGGCGTTCTACCGCGCATCGATGGCTGGCGCCTCCCCGATGCATCCTGGGATTCCCCCCCTCTTTGGGCTCGACGCAGTCCACGGTGATGGGCACATTCCGGGAGCAACCCTCTTCCCGCACAACATCGGGCTCGGCGCGGCGCACGACCCGCAGCTTATCGAGCAGATCGGCCGCGCGACCGCCGAGGAAGTCGCCGTCACGGGGCTGGATTGGACTTTCGCGCCGACGATCGCGGTGGTGCGCGACGTACGCTGGGGCCGCACCTACGAGAGCTACTCCGAGGATCCCAAGCTGGTTGCGGCGTACGCGCGCGCCATGGTCTCGGGGCTCCAAGGGCGCGCGGGCACTCCTGCCTTCATGGCGCCCGGCCACATCATCGCCACCGCCAAGCACTTTCTCGGCGACGGCGGCACCTTCGAAGGTCACGACCAGGGCGACAATCGATCAGACGAGCGCACGCTGCGGGAT
>JASHTA010000295.1 GCA_030040795.1 Gammaproteobacteria bacterium
GCCAGGCCGCGGCTCGGCTTCGTCTACTTTCCGCACGGCGCGGTGCAGCAGTACTGGACGCCGAAGGGGACCGGCCCGAATTTCGAGCTCGGCCCGATCCTGAGGCCCCTCGAGCCGCTCCGCGAATACCTGACCGTCGTGAGCGGCCTGCGCAACAAGGGCGGGGAGAGCTCCAACCCGCACGGCATCATCGAGGAGACCTGGCTCTCGTGCGTCCATCCGCAGGACCGCAACGTCGCAACAGGCGCCGGCATCACGGCGGATCAGTTCGCCGCGCGCCATATCGGTGAGGACACGCCGCTACCGTCGCTCGAGATCTGCGGCGAGCCCGGCGGCTACAGCTCGCTCTCCTATCGCACGCCGACGCAGCAGCTGCCGATGGAGATCAATCCACGCAAGGTCTTCTTCGAGATGTTCGGCGAGGGCGACACGAGCGCGCAGCGGCGCCGGATCCTCGAGCAAACGGGAAGTCTGCTCGATTACGCGCTGGAGGCCACCGCAAGCCTCAACCGCACGCTCGACGCGAGCGATCGCGCGATGGTGAGCGACTATCTCGACTCGGTGCGCGCGGTCGAGCTGCGGGTCAAGAAGCTCGAAGCGAGCTCGGCATCGCTCACCAACCTGCCGGACGCGCCGCTTGGAGCCTCGGACGATTTCACCGAGCTGCTCGACGTGCAATTCGAGATGATGGCGCTCGCGTGGCAGACGAGTCAGACGCACATCGTCACCTTCAAGCTCGCCAATGAGGCGACGATGCGGACGTATCCGCAGGTGCAGGTGACCGAGGCGTTCCATCCGCTCTCCCACCATGGCGGGGACCCGGAGAAGTTCGCGAAGCTGGTGCGCATCCAGGCCTACCACAGCGCGCGCATGGCGAAGTTCGCCATGCGACTGAGGGGGATCAAGGACGGCGACGGCAATCTGCTCGATCACTCGCTCATCCTGTTCGGCAGCAACATGGCGAACAGCGATCTGCACAACAACGATCCACTGCCGCAGGCGTTGATCGGAAAGGCCTGCGGCAAGCTGAAGGGCGGCCACCACGTGCACTATCCGCAGGACACCCAGCACTCGAACCTGCTGGTCACCGTGCTGCAGCGGGTCGGCGTGCCGGTGGAGCAGATCGGCGACAGCACCGGGACGCTCGCGGAGGTCTGAGCATGCTGCGCGAGCGCGGATTCGCCGCCGCCGGAGCGGCAGTGGTGCTGGCCGCGGGACTGCTCGCGGGGTCCGGCTGCGCGTCCCTGTCGCACGGAGTGGCGGAGAGTTCGGCGGCGGTCAATCATCGCGGGCCCGACGGCAGCACGCCGCTCCAATGGGCCGTGTACCGGGACGACGTGGCCGAGGTGAAGCGCCTGCTGCGCGCCGGAGCGAGCGTATCCGAGGCCAACGACTACGGCGCCACTCCGATGATGCTGGCGGCCGTCACCGGCAATACCGCGATCATCAAGCTCCTGCTCGAGGCCGGGGCCGATCCCGAATCGCCCAACGCCGAAGGGCAGACCGCGCTCATGCTCGTTGCCCGCACCGGGAACGTCGCGGCGGCGAAGCTCCTGCTGCGTCGTGGCGCGCACGTGGACGCGCGCGAGCGATGGCGCGGCCAGACCGCGCTCATGTGGGCGAGCGCGCGCCGGCATCCGCAGATGATGGAGCTGCTGCTGGCCCATGGCGCTGACATCAACGCCCGCTCCGCGATTTACGACTACGAGCGTCACCTCACGGCCGAGGGGCGCCCCAAGACCGAGGACATCGGCGGGCTCACCCCGCTCCTGTATGCCGCGCGTGAGAACTGCCTCGCGTGCGTGAATGTGCTCATCGCTCATCACGTGAACATCGACCTGCCCGACCCGGACGGGTATGCGCCCGTGACGATCGCGATCATGAATGCGAACTGGGATGTGGCGAAGCGGCTGATCCTCGCCGGCTGCGACGTGAATCAGTGGGACATCTACGGACAGGGGCCCCTGTTCGCGGCGATCGACATGGGCAGCGTGGCCTCCGACGGCCGCGACTCGATCGATCCGCCGAACCAGGCGACGGAGCACGAGATCATCCAGCTGCTGCTCGAGCGCGGGGCGGACCCCAACATGCAGCTGTTTTTCCGGCCGAAGCACCGCTTCGGCTCGTCACCACTGGGCACGCTCGTCTCGCGCGGCACGACACCGCTCATCCGCGCCGCGGCGAACGATGACGCCGTGGCGGTCAAGATGCTCCTCGCGCATGGTGCGGACGTTCACCTGGACCAGGCGGACCATCAGACTCCGATGATGGCCGCGCTGAGCCCCCAGCTTGCCGGCACCAGCGAGGCGCAGGCCATCGCGGTGCTGAAGGTGCTGCATGCCGCGGGCGCGGACGTGAACGTCATGGCCCTGCCGGTCTACCTGCACCGCACGCGGGGCGGCACTGCGCTGCACTACGCGACGCGATTGGGCTGGAAGAAGGCCATGGCCTTGCTCGTGTCCTACGGTGCCGACGTCAATGCGAAGGACCCCGACGGCCTCACTGCGCTCGACTACGCGATGGCGCGCGGCTACCTTCCCTTCAAGGAGAAGCGGCACCGGCCACGCAGAGATCTCGCCAAGCTGTTGCGCGGCTGGGGCGCGACAGTGGAGCTCGCCAGGACACCCGACTGGCCGCCGGTGGGGGCACCGTTCTGGCGTTTGGCGATCATCTGGCCGCTCGGACCATGAACAGATCAACGGATCGGCTGTCGCGACGCCGCTTCCTGCGCGGCGGGCTCCAGGCGCTCGGCGCCGCCACCGTGAGTGCCGGCCTGAGATCCGCGCGTGCAGCCGCGCCCCTGGCCGTGCGCATCTCGGCCACCGAGCTCGTCACCAGGGAAGGGGGAGGGATCACGCTGCTACAGGGCGCCGGCTGCAATGTCGTCGCGATGCGCGGCCCGGAAGGCTCGCTGCTGATCGACGGCGGTCTCGCAGTGAACTCCGAAGCGCTGCTGCAGGCCGCTGTCGCGGCGACGGGCAATGCCCGGGTCAGCACGCTCATCAATACGCACTGGCACCCGTCGCAGACCGGCTCCAACGAGCCTGTGGGGCGCGAGGGCGGCCTCATCATCGCGCACCATGTGACGGCGCTGTACCTCGGTCGCGCGGCCCGGTCCGCGTGTTACGAAGGCAGCTACGGCCCGCTGCCCGAGATCGCGCGGCCGAAGAAGACCACCCTCGACAGGGGCTCGCTCGAGTTCGCGGGCCAGCGCATCGACTACGTCTATCTGCCGGCTGCCCACACCGATGGTGATCTCTACGTTCACTTTCCGGAGCGCAACCTGCTGGTCGCGGGCGGCCCCGTATCGGCCGAGAGCTGGCCCATCATCGACATCCGTAACGGCGCCTGGCTCGGTGGACTGGTGCAGGCCCATGAGACGCTCGCATCGCTCGCCAAGCCCGACACGCGCGTCGTGCCTGCGAACGGCCGCCTGCTCACCGGCGCGGACATCGCGCGTCGCCGCGACATCTATCAGCAGCTCTTCAAGCAGCTGGACGCGTATTTGAACAGAGGCTTCGGCCCGAGCGACGTGATCGCGGCCCGCCCGCTCAAGGCGTACGAGGCGGAATTCGGCGACCCGGCCCGCTTTCTGGATGGTGCCTACCGGAGCCTGTTTCTCGCTTACGCACCGGATTGAGAGGCGGCGGTCCGCCTCGCTAGCTCGCTTGACGATGAGTGTGCCAAGTGGTAAATTATTACTCAGTATACTGCGTATTTTGCATCGCGAGACTGATGCGCGATCGACACATCGGCCGATTCCTGGTCGTCGCGGCTGCCTGCGGCTTCACACTGCTCGCCTGGAGCGTCGAGGCGCTGGGCCAGCCCGCGAGCTCCGCGGTGCCGAGCGGCTCGGCCTCCATCAGCGCGAGTACCGCCGCTGCTCACGCCACGGCGTACGCCGCTCAGGCTGCCCAGGGCAAACAGTACTGGGGGTTCCTCGAGCAATACTGCAGCAAGTGCCACAACACCATCGACTGGGCGGGCGGCGTCGCATTCGATGCCATGAAGCCCTCGCAGGTTCCAGCCGACGCGAAGGTGTGGGAAGCGGCAATACGCAAATTGAGCGGCCGTCTGATGCCTCCTCCGGGGCATCCTCAGCCGCCACAGAAGCGGATCGACAAGCTCGTGAGCTGGCTGCAGAGCTATCTCGATGCCGCCGACGCCGCGGGCGACGATCCGCTCGCGGGCCGCGTGTCCATCCAGCGCCTCAACCGCACGCAGTACGGGGATTCCGTCCGCAGCCTGCTCGGCGTTGAAGTCAACGTCGATGACCTGCTGCCGCCTGAAACCGAAGTGGGCGGGTTCGACAATATCGCGGCCGCTCTCAGCATGTCCCCGACCTTCCTCGACCAGTACGTCGGGGCGGCGCGCGTCGTCGCGCACGCTGCGATTGGAGAGACTTCACCGCGGCCTTCGATCGCGTTCTTCCCGTCCCCGCGTGACGACCAAGATCATTATCAGAGCGGCATGCCGCTCGGTAGCCGCGGCGGCATGCAGTTCACGTACGACTTCCCCGCGGATGGCGAATACAAGTTCACCCTCGAGAACCTCGATCTGACGGGGTACGCGTGGGACATGGAAACGAGCAACCCGCTTATTCTGCTCGTGGACGGGAAGGTGGTCTTCCGAGGCGCCCTGGGGGGCATCAAGGACCTCGAGACGTTCGATCGCGATGGCGCTGCGGGCAAAGCCAGGATCACGGCGCGTTTCGCAGACATTCCTGTGTACGTCACGGCCGGGCAGCACAAGGTGGTCGTGACTTTCATTCTGCGGTCGGATGCGGAGAACGACTACAACGTCGACACCAGCAAGCTTTTCCTGACCTCGGCCATGAGCACCTGGCGCCTTCTCGCGCGCCTCCTCGGAGGAGTGCAGGTCGCAGGTCCCTATGGGCCGACCAACCTGTCCATGACGCCGAGCCGTAAGAAGATCTTCATCTGCGAGCCCAAAGCGCCGGATCAGGACCGGCCCTGTGCCATCCAGATCGCCGCGCACCTTGGTGAGCTCGCATACCGCAGGCCCGTCACGCAGGATGATCTCAATGCGCTGATGCCCTTCTACGACCACGGCGCCAAGGACGGTGGGTTCAACGAGGGCGTTGAGTACGTCGTGGCCGCGATCCTCGCGAGCCCCGACTTCCTTTACCGGGCGATCTTGCCGACGAGGAACGCCGATGGCGCCAAGCTCCACCGGCTGAGCGACCTCGAGCTCGCCTCGCGTTTGTCCTTCTTCCTGTGGGACCAGGGGCCGGACCAGCAGCTGCTGGACCTCGCCATCGCCGGAAAGCTCTCCCAGCCGAAGGTGCTCGACGCCGAGGTTCGACGCATGCTCGCGGACCGGCGCGCCGAATCGCTGGTGACCGGCTTTGCCTTCCATTGGCTCGACCTCGACAAGCTGAGCTCGGTCGTACCGGACGAGCAGCTCTTTCCGTATTTCACCTCGCAGCTGCAGAGCGACTTCGTCACCGAGGCGAAGCTGTTTCTCGCGAGCATCCTGCTCGGGAATCAGAGTGTCGTCGGCTTGCTCAACGCCCGCTACACCTTCCTCGACGAGCAGCTCGCGCGACACTACGGCATCTTCACGGTTCACGGCACACAGTTCCAGCGTGTAGAGCTCAAGGACCCCGTGCGCTGGGGCCTGCTCGGCAAGGGCGCCGTGCTCATGGAGACCTCCTACGGGAATCGTACCTCGCCCGTGCGCCGCGGCGCGTGGGTGCTCGACAAGCTGATGGGAACACCGCCCGCTCCACCGCCGCCGAACGTGAACATGAATCTCGACGTCATGCCGGGACAGAAACCAACGACCGTGCGCGCGCGGCTCGCGCTTCACCGGGCGACTCCCTTCTGCAGCCAGTGTCACGGCGTGATCGATCCGTACGGCCTCGCGCTCGAGAACTTCGACGTGACAGGCGCGTGGCGTACCTACGACCACATCGCCGACGAGTCGATCGATTCCGGTTCAGTCCTGGCGAGCGGCGTCAGGGTGAACGGCGTGAACGATCTGCGGCGCGACCTCGTGAGCAGGCCCGCCCAGTTCGTGGGTGCGATGACCGAGAAGCTCATGATGTACGCCCTCGGCCGCAAGCTCGATTACTACGACATGCCGCAAGTCCGCGCCATCGTGCGCGCCGCGAAAAAGGACGACTACCGATTCGACTCGATCGTTCTCGGAATCGTGGAGAGCGACGACTTCCGGATGCAGGCCGAGCCCGGCGCAGCCGGCGTCGCCGGGCTGAAAGTCGCCGCCAACGTGAGTTCGGACGGCACGCCCGGCCGATGAGAAGGAGGGAGCCATGATCTTTCTGACCAAGAAGCACATTTCCAGGCGGACCGCGCTGAAGGGACTCGGCGTCTCGCTCGGCTTGCCGCTGCTCGATGCCATGATCCCGGCCGGCACGGCGCTCGCGAAGACGGCGGGGGCGCCAAAGATGCGCGCGGGCTTCTTCTACTTTCCGCACGGGGCGATCATGAACAACACGCCCTATGGGAAGAAGATGGATCACTGGATGCCGAGCGGCGCCGGACCGACGTATCAGCTCAGCCCGATTCTCGCCTCACTCGAGAAGCACAAGCGCTACGTCACCTCCTTCGATGGCCTCGAGGACCGCGCGAGCCTCGGCTCGGTCCACGTTCTGGTTCCCGCCGTCTGGTTGAGCGGCGTGCATCCGAATATCGCTTCGCCGACGCCCGATATGGCCATCACGCTCGATCAGGCGGTGGCGAACCGCATCGGTCAGGCGACGCCCCTGCCGTCGCTGCAGGTCGCGTCGGAAACGACTATCCAGGTGGCTGCGTGCGGCGGAGCCGTGGGCGGCTGCTATTACAGCTCGACGCTCTCGTTCGTCGATGCGCACACTCCACTGCCAATGGAGTACAACCCGAGAAAGGTGTTCACCCAGCTGTTTGGCCAAGGCGACACGGCTCAGGAGCGAGCGGCCATCCAGTATCAGACGTCGAGCCTGCTCGACTTCATCAGCGACCGCACCAAGACGCTGCAGCGCGACCTCGGACCGAAGGATCGCGCCGTTCTGAGCGACTATCTGGACACGGTCCGGGAGATCGAGCGGCGCATCGAGAAGGCCGAGGCTCATCAGGCGGCCAACGTCGTGCTGCCGGAAGCTCCCGTCGGCGTGCAAGACCGCTTCGACGAGCAGGTGAAGCTCATGTTCGATCTCATCGCGCTCGCGTATCAGGCCGACGTGACGCGGGTCGTCTCCTATTTCATGGTCTCGGAGGGGACCACCCGCACATACAGCTTCATCGGTGTGCCGGACGCCTTCCACCCGCTGTCCCACCACGCGAACGATCCGGAGAGACTCCAGCGCCTGATCAAGATTCAAACTTGGCACGCGGCACGGTTCGCGGACTTCGTGGACAGACTCGCCTCGATCCAAGATGGCGACGGCACGCTGCTCGACCACTCGATCTTTCTTTACGGCTCGAATATGAGCAACAGCGACAAGCACGATAGCTTCCCGCTGCCGAACATCGTGGTGGGCGGAGCCTGCGGCAAGGTCAAGGGCGGCCAGCAGATCGATTTGCCGCCGCACACGCCGCTCGCGAATGTGCTGCTCACGATTCTCAACACGGTGGGCGCAGAGGCGCAGTCATTCGGCAACAGCACTGGCGCCATCTCGATCTGAGCGCGCGAGGAATACGAATTGGATCGCAGGTCGTTTCTCCAAGGAGCGCTCGGCGGACTGGCCGGAGCGTCGGTCGCCCGCCTGGCGAGCGCGGCGTCTTCCGCTCAGGCGCCGGGCATCGCGCACCTCAACGACAAGATGGCCGTCCTGACCGGCCTCAAGGACAACGTCCTCGCCCTGTCGACAGCAGAAGGCTGGCTGCTCGTCGATAGCGGCGGTCCCGGCTATACCGGCGCCCTTCGTGCGGGCCTGCGCCGGCTGGATGGCGGTGCGAACGTGCACACCCTGCTCAACACGCACTGGCATTTGGACCAGACAGGCTCGAACGCCGCGCTGGGCGAGGGCGGAGCAACGATCGTTTCGCAAGCGAAGACGAAGGCGTGGATCTCGACCGAGCACTACGATCCCGACGGGGATCGGTATGACGAGGCGATGCCCAAGGAGGCGTGGCCGACCCGGGTGTTCTACTCCACCGGCACGATGACCGCGGGTGGCGAGCACATCGATTACGGCTACCTCGCCGAGGCCCACACGGACGGCGATGCCTATTACTACTTCAGGGATTCCAACGTGCTCGCCGTCGGACACGCCGCATCGCCGGTTGAGGACCCGCAGCTCGACTGGTACGCCGGGGGCTGGCTCGGTGGCCGGCTCGATGCGCTCGCGCTGCTGTGCAAGCTCGCCAACGATCAGACCAGGATCGTGCCCGCTTACGGGCCCGTCGTCTCGCGCAGCGCACTCACGGCCGAGCACGACGTGCTGCAAGTCATCTACGCTCGGATGGTCGATCTGGTGCGCAAGGGCTACTCCGCGCAGGACATGCTCGATACCGGCGTGATGAAGGGGCTGAGCCGCACCTGGAAGGATCCCAAGACTTTCGTGTATGCCGCCTTCAAGGGTTTATGGGGCCACCAAGAAGCGCTCGCCCCGAACATCGTCTAGACAGGGGGCTCTCATGACACGGTGGCTGATCGCGGCGTTCGCCATGCTGGCCGTCGCCGGCGCTGCACACGCCGATGGCGGGCTCGCCGACCTGGTGCAGGCCGGCGAGGACGCCGAGGCGCTCAAGATGATCGCCGCTGGGGCGGACGTCAACGTGCCGCAGGGCGACGGGACCACGGCGCTCGACTGGGCTGCGTACCGGCTCGATGTTCCGCTGGTCGAAGTCCTGCTCGAGCATGGCGCCAACCCCAATCTCATGAACATTCTCGGGTCCAGCCCGCTCGATGAGGCTGTCAAGGCAGCCAATGTCAAGCTGGTCAAGATGCTGCTGAAAGCGGGGGCCGATGCGAATGTGGCGAACTCGGACGGGCAAACGCCGCTGATGATCGCCGCGCACACCGGCGTGGTGAAGATCGCAAAGCTGCTGGTGCGCCACGGCGCGAACGTCAATGCGCAGGAACGGTGGCGCGGTCAGACGGGACTCATGTGGGCGGCGGCGCAAGGCTACCCAGACATGACCCGATACTTGGTCCGCCACGGAGCCCAGGTCAACATCCGCGAGTACTACAACGACTGGCTGGACAAGGCGACGCAGATCAGCTCCGAGCCGCGCGGCCAGTACCACCCGGAGGGCGGTCTCACGCCCTTGCTCTACGCCGCGCGGTCAGGTTGCATGGACTGTGTGCAGGCGCTGCTCAAGGGCGGCGCGGATGTGAACAAGCCGACACCGGAAGGCATCGCACCCCTGAGCATTGCGATCGACAGCCACCACTATGACGTCGCCATGTATCTCCTGAAGCACGGCGCCAATCCCAACACCTGGGATTGGTACGGCCGTACGCCGCTCTACATCGCCGTCGACATGCACACGCACGTTCCTCGCTACGGGCCCTCGCAAACGCCTGCGGACGAGGCTCAAGCGCTGGAACTCATCGGGATGCTGCTCGACATGGGCGTCAATCCGAATGCCCAGCTCGACCTGCACGGGCCGAGCCGCGTACTCATGAGCGGACGCTTTTCGGACGAGCTGCTGAGAGCCGGCGCCACGCCGCTGCTGAAGGCGGCCATGTCTCACGACAACGTCGTGATCAAGCTGCTGCTCCAGCACGGTGCGCTCGTGGATCTGCCGAACATCAGCGGAGTAACTCCCCTCATGGCGGTGGCAGGCCTGGGTTTGCCGGGAGGTACGCGTGCAGCCGCGCCCGACAAGCGCGGCGATTCCTCCGCGAATCAGCAAGCGGACGCCATCCGCACGATCGCCGTCCTTCTCGAGGGCGGCGCGAACATCAATGCTCGTGTGACCGACACGACCAGCCACACGGCCCGCATCGCGCGCAACAGCAGCATGACGAATCGCCAGGGCGAGACAGCGCTGTATGGCGCGATCTATCGACGCTGGGTCCAGGTCGTTCGATACCTGCTGCAGCATGGCGCAAACGTCAATGTGGTCGACGACAAGGGAAGGAGTCCCCTGGCGGCCGCTACAGGAGGTTTCGGCGAGCGGGGCTTCAAGCCGGTGAAGGAGATCATCGCCATGATCACCGAGGCGAGCGCCGGTCAGCCCTCGACCTCCTTGCGAACGCCGGCCTCTATGCTTCAGCCCACGGCCTTGCGGACCCCGCTGATTGCCCGGTGAGCGAACGTGGGGCCAAAGCGGCCATGTCGTTTGACAGCCCACCGGCCGTTTGATAGCGTATTAATCAGTATACTGTGTATTTGCGTCAAGAGTTTCAATCGCTTACGCTCCGGTGGGGCGGATCCATGGCGTTCGGCCAGGTCGGGTGATAGAGGCGATGTGAGGCCGAACGCCGTATAGTCTGCCCGGCACTGGGAGCAATCACCGCATGTTGGTGCTGTCGAACGAGGATGTGCAGAGCGTCCTGACTTTGGAGGACTGCTTGTCGGCTCTGGAGAGGGCCTACAAGGAGTACTCGGACTCGCGTGCGGCCAACCGCGAGCGCACTCACACCTACTTCCCGGTCGAGGACACGCGCCACCCGGGCTTTCGCTACAGGTTCAAGTCGCAGGAGGGCGGCAGCGTCTCGAGCGGCGTGTGGGCTCTTAGAGTCACCTCGGACCTCGTCGGCGTGGAGAGGCTCGCGAACGGCGTCGAGCGGAGGCGCCTGCTGCCCGCCGCTCCCGGCGGCACGTATGTCGGCCTCGTGATGCTCTTCAGCATGAG
>JASHTA010000296.1 GCA_030040795.1 Gammaproteobacteria bacterium
CGCTCGACGATCAGATCCGGCAGGATGCCTCTCCCGTTGATCGACATGCCGGACGGCGTGAAGTAACGGGAGGTCGTGAGCTTCAAAGCGCCTCTCGACAGCGGCATGACGGTCTGCACCGTGCCCTTGCCATACGTGCGTTGGCCGACGATTTCGGCCCGCCCATGATCCTTCAGCGCACCCGCGACGATCTCCGCCGCCGATGCAGTCCCTTCGTCCACGAGCACGACCATCGGCGCACCCGCGAGCACGTCGCCGGGGGTCGCATCCATCCGGAACCGCGCATCCGGAGTACGGCCGTCCGCGGTTACGATCACCCCGTGATCCAGAAAGGCATCCGCGACGGCCACGCCCGATTCGAGCACACCGCCCGGATTGCCGCGCAGATCGAGCACCAACCCCTTGAGCCCCGCAGGCTTGCCACGCTCGAGCGCGGCGACCGCCGCATCGAGGTCCTGCGGCGTCGTCTCGCTGAAGCTCGTGATCCGCACGTAACCGTAGCCGGGCGCGAGCGCCTGGCTCGCGACGCTGTGCACGGTCACCTCGGCGCGGCGCAGCGAGTAGACCTTCACCTCGCCCGTGCTCGGCCTGCGGATGGTGAGACGCACGGTGGTGCCATCATCGCCGCGCATTTTGGCGATGGCGGCGGATGCATCGGCACCCACGGCGACGCCGTCGATCTGCGAGATGAGATCACCCGCCCTGATGCCTGCGAGCGCCGCGGGCGAGCCCTCGATCGTATGCAGGATCTTCACGCTCGATCCATCGGCCGCCACTTCGATGCCCACCCCCGGGTACGAGCCCATCGTGCTCAGGCGGACCTCTTGGAACTCCTCGTCGTCGAGAAAGGCGGAGTGCGGATCGAGCCCGCTCACCATGCCGCGTATCGCGTTCTCCACCAGCTTGTGATCGTCTTCGGGATCGACGTAGTCGCGCTTGATGCGCTCGAAGACCTCGGCGAAAAGCCGCGCGTCCTCCCAGGGCAGCGAGTCGGCGGCACGAGCCGCCAGCGAGGCGGCCTGCCGCTGCGCGAAGACACTCGTCGCCAGGGCTCCGGAAAACCCGATTGCAATCCCTGCAACAAGAGCGATCAGCGTGTGCGATCGCACCGACATAGGTAGACCCCACCAGTACGTGCGAGCTTCGATACTACAGCGCGAGGGCACCGGTTCGTTGCGCCAGTTGGCATTTCGAGTCAACCCGCGGGCGCGGCGGTCTTGAACCAGGGACGAGGGTCGAGCGGGCGGTCGCCCTTGCGAATCTCGAAGTACAGCTGCGGATGCGGGCTGCCGCCGCTGTCCCCGGCGGCCGCGATGGGATCGCCCGCGGCGACTCGATCGCCGACCTTCTTGTAGAGACGCTCGTTGTGGCCGTAGAGGCTGAGATAGCCTCCTCCGTGGTCGATGATCACGAGCAGGCCGAGTCCCGGCAGCCAGTCGGCGAAGATGACCCGACCCTGGTACACCGCACGGACCGGCGCGCCGCGCGCAGTGTCGATCAGCATGCCGTCCCATTTGAGGCCGCCGGCGCGAGTCTGGCCGAAGCTCGCCTCGATCCGGCCGGCGACCGGCCAGAGAAGCTGGCCTCGAAGCCGCGCGAAGGCATCGTTGCCGGAGGGCAGCGCCGGGATCGCCCGCCGCAGCCGGCGCAGCAGGGCCTCGAGTCCGGCCCGCTCCTGCTGCAAGCGCTGCAGGCGCTGCTCGTGCGTTCGCGACTGCGCCTGAAGGCTTGCGAGCGCCACGCGGCGCTGCGAGCGCGCATCCTCGAGCTGCTGGAGCTCCTCGCCCTGCTGCGTCTCGAGGCCGGCGAGGTGCTGCTCCTCGCCGGCGAGCTGGGCATCGAGCACATCGAGCTGCTGCACGTCCGCGGCGATGCGCGCGAGCTGGTCCGCGCGGGCGCGCCCGAAATAGCTGTAATAGGCGAACATGCGCCCGGCGCGCCCCGGGTCCTGCTGGTTGAGCAGCAGCTTCAGCGGCTCATCCCCTCCGATGAGATAGGCCGCCCGGAGCTCGCCGGCGAGCGTCGCGCGGTCGGCGGCCATCTCCGCCTCGCGCTGCTGCTTCTGAGCGGCAAGCTGTGTGCGCCGGGCGGCGCGCTGGGCGCGCTCACTCTGCAGCTCGGCGAGCGCCGCGCGAGCCGCGCTCACGGAAAGCTCGGCGCTCTTCAGCTCGCGCGTCATCCGGCTCATCTCGGCCTGATCGCGGGTGGTCCGGGCATGAGCTCGGGCGATTTCGGCCTGTACCGCCTTCAGCTGCGCTTCGGTCTGCGCGCGCTTCGGCGCTTCGCCGGCGGCGGGCAGGATGCAGAGCATGGCGGCGGCGCCGGCGGCAAGCGCCGTCAGGCGGCGCACGTCATACATGCTCGCTATACTACGCCCCCTTTTTTGGCAGGCGCCCGATCCCGCATCGCCGTATGGACCGGCTCATCGAGTACATCGCCCATCACCCGCTCCTCGCCTCGGCGGCCATCGTGGCGGCCGTGCTGGTCATTGCGTACGAGATGCGCCTGCGCGCCCAGGACGCCGGGACGATCTCGCCCCAGGAGCTCATCCGGCTCATGAATCAAGGCGCGCTCGTGCTCGACATCCGTCCTCCCGACCAGTTCGCGGCCGGGCACATCAGCGGCGCTCGGCCGCTCGCCTCCGAGGAGATCCCTCGCGCCAGCGACACGTTCAAGAAGCACAAGGCCAAGCCGGTGGTAGTGTACTGTGATGCCGGCCCGCTCGCTTCGTCGGCCGTTCGCCGGCTCACGGCGCAGGGCTTCACCAAGGCTTTCAGTCTGCGAGGGGGGCTCGCGGCTTGGCGTGCCGAGAACCTCCCGGTCGCCAAGACCTGATGCCGAGGATGCCTCCGACATGCCCCGGCCGGAAGTAGTGATGTATGCGACGAGCTGGTGCCCCTACTGCGCGCGCGCGCGCCGGCTGCTCGAGGAGCGGGGAGTCTCGTATACCGAGATCGATGTCGAGGCGCGGCCCGAGGCTCGAGCGGAGATGGTCAGGCGCAGCGGCCGGCGCACGGTGCCGCAGATCTTCATCGGAGATGTCCACGTCGGAGGCTCCGACGACCTGCACGCGCTCGACGAGTCGGGCGAGCTCGCGCGGCTGCTGGCGGATGGGCCGCGCAGCTGAGCCGCGGCGATCGAGGAGTTGAACTCATGGCTATCCAATCGAGCGACGGCGCGCCCGGCGCCACGCGCATCGGCGGCGAGGATCCGAACGGACCGCAGCTCTCGCTGCAGGCCGTGTACCTCAAGGACTGCTCGTACGAGGCGCCGAACGGACCTCGGGTCGAGGGGCAGTGGAATCCGCAGTTCAGCCTCGACCTGCATACCGCCGTCAATCCGCTCGGCAACGATTTGCGGGAGATCGTTCTCACGGTCACCGTGTCGGCCAAGCAGAACGAGGCGACGCTGTTTCTCGTCGAAGTCAAGCAGGCCGGCGCGTTCGTGATGCGCAACATGTCCGACGACGATGCGCGCCGCGCGGTCGGTACGGTCTGCCCGAACGTGCTCTTCCCGTACGCCCGGGCCGCAGTCTCGCAGCTCATCGCGCAGGGAGGCTTCCCGCAGTTTCTGCTGCCGCCGGTGAATTTCGACGCGCTCTACACGCGGTCGCTGATGGAGCAGCAGCAGCCGGCGGCCACGAAGAACTGAGCAGACGGCGCGCCGGCTCGAGCATCCATGGCGAACAGCAAGCATGCGGCGCCGATCGCGGTGCTCGGCGCGGGTTCCTGGGGAACCGCGCTCGCGATCCAGTTCGCCCGCAGCGGCAAGCCGACGCGTCTGTGGGGACGGGATCCCGCGCGGATGGGGGCGATGACCGCCGAGCGCTGCAACGCGCGATATCTGCCCGGCAGCGCCTTTCCGCAGGCGCTCACGGCCGGCGCGGATCTCGCCGCAAGCGTTCGCGGCGCCCTCGACGTGCTGCTCGTCGTGCCGAGCCAGGCGTTCCGCGCGCTGCTCGCGGAGCTCGCGCCGCTCCTCACGCCGGCGATGCGCCTCGCCTGGGCGACGAAGGGGTTCGAGTCTGCGACCGGCCAGCTGCCTCACCAGGTTGCCCGCGAGATCCTGGGCGCCGGCCGCTCGATCGCCGTGCTCTCCGGGCCCACCTTCTCGCGCGAAGTCGGCGCCGGACTGCCCACCGCCATGACGGTCGCCTCGCCGGATGCCGCCTTTGCGACGGCGCTCGCGCACGATTTGTCTTCCGCCAACTTTCGCGCCTATACGTCCACGGACATCGTGGGCGTCGAAGTCGGCGGGGCGGTGAAGAACGTGCTGGCCGTCGGCGCGGGGCTCTCGGACGGACTCGGCTTCGGAGCCAACACCCGAGTCGCGCTCATCACCCGTGGCCTCGTCGAGATGACTCGGCTCGGCATGGCGCTCGGCGCTTCCCGAGAGACTTTCATGGGCCTCGCCGGCCTCGGCGATCTGGTCCTGAGCTGCACGGACGATCAGTCGCGCAATCGCCGCTTCGGGCTGCTGCTCGCCGCCGGGCGTAGCGTCGAGCAAGCGCGCCTCGAGATCGGCCAGGTGATCGAGGGCTACCTCGCCGCCGAAGCGGTGCGGAGCGTCGCCGCGCGGAAGCGTGTCGAGATG
>JASHTA010000297.1 GCA_030040795.1 Gammaproteobacteria bacterium
GCCACCGCCGAGCCAGCCACCGGCATCAGCTCTTCCTGCACGCCGCGCGGAGGATCGGGCAGCCGCAGCGACCAGACTGCAAGCAGGAGACCGGGCACCCCGGCCACGAAGAAAGCCGCCTGCCAGCCATACCAGTGGTCGACGAGGCCTCCGACGATATAGCCGAGCGCCGAGCCGACGGGAATCGCCATGTAGAAGACCGCGAATACCCGTCCCCGGCTCCGCAGCGGAAAGTAGTCCGCAAGCAGCGCCGGCGAGATCGTGCCGTATGCGGCCTCGCCGATCCCGACGATCGCCCTGCCGCCGAGCAACTGCACGAAATTGCGCGCGAGACCCGAGAGCCCCGTCGCGACGCTCCAGATCAGCACCCCGACGGCCAGCGTCTTCGGCCGCGAGAGCCGATCGCCGAGAATGCCGAACACCGGCGCGGTCAGCA
The DNA here is from genome assembly GCA_030040795.1 of Gammaproteobacteria bacterium. Classification (GTDB taxonomy): domain Bacteria; phylum Pseudomonadota; class Gammaproteobacteria; order Steroidobacterales; family Steroidobacteraceae; genus JASHUC01. Next base: position 437 of record JASHTA010000297.1, read on the forward strand.
TGTAGACAATGAGGAAACCCGTCATCAGCGCGCCGGCCCGGAAATCCGTGAGGCCCATGTGGGCTCTCTCGAGATCCGGCACCAGCGCCGAGACGACGTAGCGATCGAGATAGTTGAGCAGATTGATGAGCGTGAGGACCGCGAGGCCGCCCACGGCGAGCCGCCTCGCGACAGGCTCGCGTCTAACTGACGGATGCACTTAGGTCGGAAGGGCTGACGCGATCAAGCTCGCTTCGCGAGAAGGAAGCAAACTTGCTTACCCTATTCCTAATCCAAGAGACGCCGATACCCATCAGATGCATCAACCCAAATGGCGCAGCCAACATCCCGCTGTTGATCGCGATTACTTCGCCGGCAATTCGGACACTTCGCTGTCTCAATTCTCTCGCTTTCGGTATGTTGCAATCATCCAGGAAGGACGATCGTGCCGCCACTTCCCTTCTGAATTGAGGATCCTGCCGGTAATTGAGCTCAGCGGAAACCAGCGATGCAACGTCGTATCGGGCCAAATACTTGATCATCGTATTAATCGAATCTTGCAGATACCGGAAATGTTTGTCGTCCAGCGCATCTCCGGACTCAATCTTCAGGTTTCGAAGCTCATCACGCAGTGCGAAAAGCTTATATCGAAGCGAGAGTCTCCACCACGGTGCGAGAATCGATTCGTAAACCAAGTGGACTAATGATAAGAGCGCGATTAGCGTCAAGAGCGTAATCATCTGCGTCCCTCGCTGGATCTGATCCGTTCCCCCAATTCTCCTTCCTGAAGCTTATTCTTTTCGTCGCTGACTCTGGAAACCTCGTTACGCGTGATTCGCCGCTGATACTTGCTATGCCATATCCAGCCCAGCGTAACTACCACAGACAAAGCGTAGCCTGCGTAATAACGAGCTTCCGCTGCATCCATGAACCTAAAGGTCAGTGTAGCGACGGCGGCTGATGGAAGCTTCAAAATGACCGCCCTCTCTGACCGGAGCTTAGCACAGAGAATTTGACGCGTTAAGCCGTCCGCACCACACGCGAGCGAGACAAGCAAGTTCCATCAGAAGCTCGCGCCCTCGATACACACCAAGGAATTCTATGCTCACGCAAGTATACGGGCTGCACTTTATTTCGCAAACAAACGATGCATTGCGAGGTCCCTGTTTCTCCATAGCGACGATGGCACGCAGACGTCGTGAAAGCGACGTCTTAAAGAGCAGTTGAAAGCGTTCTCTTTGATACCGCAACGCTATTCCTGTCGTACATAGACTTCAGTAGAATCCGCCGCCCCAACCTGAAACGCAGATCCGATCCGCCCTTGGCGCGATCGTCGATCTCGAGTGTATCCGTGCCGACCGAATTGCAATTCTCCATCCCCAAGGCGGTCATTTGGCTGTTGAGGCTGGCCGTCGATCCGGTGCTGTCCCGCAGTCTTCAGAACGATCCGATGGCGTTCGCCGCCTGGTACGCCGCCGTCGGGCATGCCATTCATTGGCCGGAAGCGGTCACGCGGATTCAGGAGAGCGAGCGCGCCAAGCGGCTGTCGCTCGATAGGATGATGAAGCTCCTCTCTCAGGTTCATTACGCCTTCTCCGGACGCACCAACGCCGAGCACGCGAGGCTCGTGCTGGAGGGCTATGCGGTTCACGAGTGGGTCAACCGCGATCCTCAGACATTCAGGGCGCTCGCCTCGAGCACGCATGACCGGTACGCACCCCTGTGCACGGCAGGTGCGGCGCTCGAGGCGGCTTTTCCGTTTGCCGCACGCCTGAGCGATCTCGGGCGCGCTCTCAAACTCTCGCCGCTCGAGCAGGACATCCTCTCGTTCGCCTTTCTCACGACGGTTTCCGATGAGCTGAGCGGAATTTTCACGCAGCTCACGTCGGACCGGTGGACGGCAGGCGTCCTGTGGACCGCGATGTTTGGCGTCACGCGCGAGGAGCTCGCGAAGGCCATGCGCCCGAGATCGCCTCTGCGCCTGAGCGGCCTGCTGCAGCCCGCCAGCCGGCGGGCGCGGTTCGCGAGCGTCTCTGCCTTCTGGGTGGATCTGCTCTCCGGCGCCGATTCACTCACGGGTGCTCTGCTCGAGCCCTTCGATGAGGAGGTCGGGTCCGGCCGCCCCGCTCGCCTGCTCGAGGAAGATCTGGCGCTCGCCGTACGGCTGCTTGCGAACGCAAGGGAGCCCGGCGTCAACTTGCTGCTCTACGGCGACTCCTCGCTCGAGAAGCGACAGTTGCTGCGGGACATCGTCACGGGCTCCGGACGTGCGGCGTGGCGCGTCCGGCGCTTCGAGGAGGCGCCATGGAAGGATCTTCCCTCGCTCACCTTCGTAGCATTGCAGCTCCTCGCCGAAAGTCAGGAGGCTGCGGTGCTGGTCGTCGAGCGCCCTTCGGAAGTGCTCCATACCGCGCCACCGCCGATTTTTCGGGAGCTCTTCGGAGTCGAGGTCTCCTCCGAGGACAGCCCGCCGTTCGATGAGAATCTCCTGGCGACCAATCCCGTGCCCGCGGTGTGGCTGACCTCCGATGACCACAGCCTCCCCGACGACACTGTTGCGCGATTCGTGTTCCATGCTCCGCTCAAGAAGGCCGATCGCGCGATGCAGGAGGGCGCAATCCGGGCGCGGCTGAAGAAGCTGCGGCTCGGCAAGGCGGCCTCGGCCCAGATTCTCAAGCTCGACGGCGTCTCGAGCGCTCAGCTCGAATCCGCGGTGAAGGCCTCCCGCCTCGTGCAAGCGCAGAGCAAGGCCGATCGAGATCACGCCATCGTCCAGGCGATCCGACGCAGCCAGCGCGCGCTCTCGCGCGACTTGACGGAGCGCTTCAAGCCGTCGGTCACCCGGTACTCGCTCGAGTATCTCAATACCGCAGGCCGCTTCAGTCCCAAGCAGATCCTGGATAGCTTTCGCAAGCGCCCGAGGGGCTCGATCCTGCTCTACGGCCCCCCCGGCACCGGCAAGACTCAGTTCACCGAGCACCTCGCAAGCGAGCTCGGCCTGCCTCTCGTCAGCAAGAGCGCATCGGACCTGCTCAGCAAGTGGCTGGGCGATTCCGAGAAGAACATTGCCGCGGCATTCGAGGAAGCTGCCGCGGAGGACGCGATCCTGTTCCTCGACGAGGGAGACAGCTTCCTGCGGAGCCGGGCGCTCGCGGAACGCAGCTGGGAGGTGACTCAGACGAACGAGCTGCTGCAGCGCATAGAGCGGTTCGACGGCATCGCCGTCGTTGCGACCAACCTCTTCCGGGACCTGGATGCCGCCGCCCTGCGGCGGTTCACCTTCAAGATCGAATTCCGCGAGCTGGACCTCGCTCAGCGTTGGAAGATGTTCGTGGCCGAGGCGGGCCTGAAGGAGACGATCCACACCGTCGATGCGCGGACGAAGGACAGCTGGGAGAAGCGCCTTCTGTTCATGAGATATCTCACGCCGGGCGACTTCGCAACCGTCAAGCGCCAATGCCTGGTGCTCGATGCCACGCTCGGGCCGGAGGAGTGGCTCGAGCAGCTGGAGATCGAGTGCGAGATCAAGAGCGCCACGCCTGCGGCGCGCAGATCGCTCGAGGAGCGCGCATAGACCGGTCGCGCAGGACTTGCGCGGAAGTCAGGGCGACGACGCTTCCTCGAGCGCCTCGAGCCTCGGGCCCTCCACCCGCCCGATCTTCATCGACGCATCGTACAGCACGACGCTGAACACGACGACGGCGATCAGAATGGCGATCGATGCCTTGATGTGTCGGGATTCGAACCTGCGAAGGTTCGATGCGAATGCGACGAGGCCGAGCAGCGCGGCAACGACGATGATCGCATCGATGCTGGCCCGCTGCCAATAGCTGCCCCCCAGATGCAGCCACATGCCGAACTCGTCGAACGTCAGCGCCATGGCGACGCCGTAGACGAGCGCGGCCACGCGCAGAGCCTTGCCCTGAGGCAGCCATAACAGCAGATAGGCGCCGACGCCCGCGAGCAGGAAGATGCCGTAGTTCAGATGATGAACATGAGTGCCGCGCAGGAAGAAGTACAGGTTCGGGATGCGGCGCGCCATGATGAGGAAAACCATGACGCGCGAGGCGACGAAGGTGAGCAGGAACGCAAAGAGAGCTCGACGAGCGAGCTGACTCGGTGAGGCGATCACGCGATATGACCTTCAGCTGCACCTGCGCGGCACTGAAGAGACGAGAATTACATCGGCGAGCCGGAAAGGCAAGAACAGGCACGTGGGTCCAAATCCGCTCGGACTTACTCGTCCCACAGCCGCAGAAACAAAGACGCTGTGCGGAGCGCCGCGCGCTGCGGAATACGTTGGTGCAGCGCGATCTCCTTGACTGGGACGTGAGCGGCTCGTAGGGTGTTTGATTCTCAAAGCCGGCGCTCGATCAACAACCAACTTGCCGCCGGAAAGGAGGAGTCCCATGCGACTATTCAAACACGCATCGATTCCCGTGGTCGCCCTGTGTCTCGCGCCGCTGTGCGCCACCGCGCAGGGCACGTCCGGAAACGTCCAGGTCGTGGATGTCGGAACGCCGAAACCCGGCATGACCCAGCAATTCGAGCAAGGCATCAAACAAGTCATCGCGTGGGAGAAGCGGAGTGGGTGCGCAATCGCGGTAGGCACCTTCCAGATCATCACCGGAGACCGCACCGGGAGCTACGACTTCCTGGAGGCACCCGCTCATTGGGCCGATCTGGATCACCCGCCCGCTTGCCAGGCCGAATTCGAGCGCCAAGCCCAAAAGCTCATCGGTCCTTATGGCGCTTCCTTGGTGACCGAGATCCTCGAGCTCCTCCCGAACCTGAGCCATCTCGGCCCGGCAGGCGCGGCTCCGGAGAAGTACTACCAGGTCGTGGAACTTCATGTCAGGCAGACCGGCCCCTTCCTCGCCGCCCTGGCGCGAATCTCCGCCGCCGAAAACAAGGCGAATCCCTCGTCGAATCCCCTGCTGATCTACGAGCTGCGGGCCGGAGGCTCCGCCGGGGATTTCACGATCGCAATCGGCCATCCCAATTGGGCGGACTTCGGGGAGACGCATGGGCAGCCGATGGCTCAGGTGTTGACGGAAGCCTACGGCGCCAACGAGGCGGATCTCCTGAGGGGTACGCTGAGCGGTGTGGTCGAGAGCGAAGAGGAGCAGATCGTCCAGTACCGGCCGGATTTGAGCTACGCTCCCGGCGGATCGGCCCAGTAGTCGAGCCGAGAAAGCGGCTCAAGGCTTGGCGTCGACGTTCGGGTCGAAGTGCAGCATCGCGGGGTCCTTCCGCACACTGTCCCAGTGCTCGGCGATCTTGCCGCCCTCGATCCTGAATAGATCGAAGTGAGTTTCGGCGTACTTGTGCCCAGGCTTTTCCGGGTCGGGCAGGTAGGTGACCGTGGCCACCATCACGAGGTCTCTTTCGGCCATCAGGGCGACGACCGGAAAATTGAAGCGCGGCTCGATCGAGCGTACCGGCCGCGTCTGCTTGATATAGGCGACCAACGCGTCCCGGCCGCTCGCGACGTTCGGATTGTGCTGGATGTAGCCTTCAGTGAAGAAGCGAGGCGCAAGCTCGGTGTGGCCGCCCTGGATGATCGCGCACCACATGTCGAACACGAGCCTCTTGTTCGCCGCGAGCCGGGGATCCTCGCTCCGCAGCAGGTCCGCTTCGCTCGGCCCGGCGCCGGCTTGCGCGGCAGGAGCCTCGCCGGATTGCGTGGCAGAAGTCCCGCCGTGTTTAGCACTCGTCTTAGTTCCCACCGCGCGCTCCCGGACGTATCGAACGAGATAGGTTAGGAGTCGAGGCTCGCGATGTCTACCGGCCGCCGCAGCTGGTCACGACACCCTTCAGACACGCTCAACTCGCGATCGGCCAGAAGACGTCCGTCCGCCAGTCCTTCGGGTCCGGATGATCCGTGGGGTCCGTAACATAGACCTCCCACGGAGCGCCCGCGGCTCGATGCGCGTTCTCCTCGATCCAGAGCTCAACGGCCATGTGCGCATCGATCAGCTGTTCGTACGAACCTGAGTGAGTCGTGACCGCCGCGCGGCCCCCGGGCAGCATTTCCGCGAGAACGTTGCCCTCCCCTGCAACCGGTATCGCGACGGGTAACCCGCTCTCGATCGAGACCAATGCGGGTCCCCACGAGAGATAGCGCGTGAAGGGCTGTCCAACTATTGCGGCGCCGGCTCGCTGGGCATGCATAAATACGGCGCCCAGCAGCTCACCGAGAGCCTTCGCGATCTCGGATCGCTTGACGCGGCGGCGCGCCACGAGCACCGGCTGCGGCGCCAGGGCTTTCTCGACGATGGAATATTTCATTTGGGAACCTCCCGAGAACGCGTTGATGCTCGTGCGATAGAGCCCGAGACAACGCCCAGTCTGCGCGACCCACCGCCCGTGCTGAGCGCGCAGGCCCGATCGCGCGTCGCCCGAGAGTCCACGCCGCCGGTACGCGGTCGGAGTCATTCCGAACCGCTGGCCGAACGTGCGTGTGAACGTCTCGTGGCTGCGAAAGCCGCACGTGAGAGCAACTCTCAGCACGGGCATCGAGCTCGTGAGCAGCATCGCCGCCGCGCGCTCGAGCCGCAGCCGGGCCGTGAACTCTTTGGGCGTTTCGCCCACGACCGCCGAGAACAGCCGATGAAGATGAAACGGTGACAGCCGTGCGTGCGCGCCGAGCGCCGCGAGCGAGAGGTCCCCGTCGAGATGCGCCGCAGCGTAGGAAATGATCGGCCGTATACGCCGGAAACCGCTTCTCACCGGAACATTGGCGCGCATCGTCCCACTTTAAGGCAGGCGACGCCGAGAAGCTTGATGTTTCTTGCGGTCGAGGCGACCGCCGGAGGAGCGCGGGAAAACACGCGGTCCGCGTGGTCGAGAGACGGCCGGGACCATGCTCAATGAGCCGGCAGCTCTCGACGCGCGCGGACCGCGCTTTTCTTATTTATCTAGAGATGATCGAAGGCCCCCCTTATTCGCCTTCGGTGCCGATCGCGTAGGCCGTCTCGCCGTGAACCGCGTCGTCTCCGACCTTCAGGACCGCGTCTTCCATGCGAAGCGGCGTGATGAAGGAGATGACCTTCAGGATGATGAAGGTGGCGACGATGTTGTAGGCGATGATGAACCCCGCCCCTTCGAGCTGAAGCACGAACTGATGGAAGTTGCCGAAAGCCCAGCCGGTCACGCTCACCCCCGGAGCATCCTTTCCGGTGCCGATGTACTCCAGCATCTTCGGGTTGGCGAGAATGCCGGTCAGCAGGCCGCCCATGAGGCCGGCACAACCGTGAGTGGAGAATACGCTGAGGGTATCATCCACCTTCATCATCAGCTTGGTCTTCTGGAGCTTGTTCATCGCGAGCCAGGGCAGGATGCCCGCACAGACCCCGATGATGCCCGCACCCCAGCCATCGACATAGCCCGCGGCGGGCGTGATGGCCACCAGGCCGGCGATCATTCCGTTGACGGCGCCGATCACGGAGGGCTTGCCGTACGCCATCTTGTCCATCAGCGTCCAGACCAGAAGGGCTACGGCTGTCGCGGTGTTCGTATTGAGTACGGCCGCACCGGCATCGGCGTTGGCGAAGTACGGGTCGCCGCCGTTGAAGCCGTTCCAGCCGAGCCATAGGATGCCGGCACCGACGAGCGTCACCAGCAGGCTATTCGGCGGGAAATGGTCGCGGTCTTGCTGCAGGCGGGGCCCGACCATCGCCGCAGCGACGAAGCCCGAGACTCCGGCTGCGAGATGGATGACGTAGCCGCCCGAGAAGTCCGCTACACCGAGGCCCGCGAGCCATCCGCCGCCCCACAAGCTGAACGCACCCACGGTATAAACCAGGGTCATCCACACGGGGCAGAAGATCACCCACGCCTTGAAGCTCATGCGGCCGAGCACCGAGCCCGCGAGGATGATGACGGTGATGGCTGCGAATACGAACTGGAAGAACACCAGCGTCGCCATCGGGAATTGCATGGCAGGCATGCCCGAGGCGGCCGCTGGAACGACCGCCTGCCCCGTCGTGAATGCGGCCGACGTTGCCAGCATCGGCTTGCCCAGGAACGAGAACCACTGGGGTCCGAATGCCATGTTGTAGTCGAACAAGATCCACACGACGAGTACCGAGGCGAAGGCGTAGAGCGTCATGAATGCTGAGTTGATCGCCCATTTCTTCTTGACGACGCCGCCATAGAGAACCATCAGCCCCGGAATGCTTTGAAGGCCGACAAACGTAGCCGCGGCCAGCTGCCACGCATTGTCGCCCGTATCAAGCCATTGCGGTGACGGGACGAGCATAGGGACCCTCCTCACGTTGAGATTTGTTGTCGCAAATCGGCCGGAAGGTAGGGTGCAAAAAGTATGCCCCGGGTGAGACGAAGGTGAGTAAGGTAGAGTCGTTGGAGAGCCGCCTCGTCTTTGTTATTGTCGTCAGAGTGGCGCTCTGCGCTCGTCGATCTTCGATAAGTGCTCAACATCGAACAGGTATTGGCGCCTTCAAGCTCAACTGTGGGAGGGGGAACAGGTGATCTGGAACGGGCGGTGGGCAATCAGGTTTTTGAGGTGGATCCTTGCGGCCGCAGCCGCGGCGCTTGCCGCGGGCATGCCGGCCTCGCCTGCTTTTGGTGCGACACAGCCCGAAATGATCCTTCTCTGCACCAATTTGGTGAGTGGGACGAGCTGGCAGATCAAGATCAACTTCCAAGCCAGCACCGTGGATTCGAGCCCGGCGCGGATCCGCCGCACCACGATCTCGTGGCGCGGGACCGATGGCGGCAACTACACACTGGACCGCCAATCCGGGAAACTGACGGTGATCTTTCCCTCGAGCACCGGCGGCTATTTCCTCCATGACCGTTGCACGCGTTCCGTGCGTTAGAGCGAGCGTCGGGTTTCACTCGGCGATCGGCCCGCGTCCGGACAATCAGGATTTTGCGGGCGCAGTCTTCGGCGCCGACCTACCCGACCCGCGCGGCGACGTGGTTGCGGCGATCGCCGACGGAATCGGGAGCGCCAAAGGTGGCCGCGTCGCCGCGGAGATGGCGGTACGCGGCTTTCTCGACGGCATGTGCGAGCTGCCCGAGACCACCGAAGTGCAGCGGTCGGCGGCCCGCGTCCTCGACTCGCTCAACGCCTGGATGCACTCGCAGGGCCGCCGGGACCCGAGCCTCGCCGGCATGGGGTGCACGTTCACGGCCCTGGTGCTCCGCGGGCGCATCGCACACATTGTTCATATCGGTGACACACGCGCCTATCGCCTGAGCGGCAACCGCCTGACCTGTCTCACCACCGACCACGTGCGCGAGGATGCGAGAGGGCGTTCGAGTACGCTGTACCGCGCGCTCGGTGTCGAAGCGGAACTGCGGCTCGAGTATTCGGCCCAACCCATGGCGCGACACGACCGATTTCTCCTCTGTAGCGACGGGTTGTACGGCTCGCTGACCGAGGGAACCCTCGCCGACATGTTGAGCGATCGCTCCGCTCCCGCGGACACCGCCCGAGCGCTGGTGTCCTCCGCCCTCGAATCCGGCAGCAGCGACAACTGCACCGCGTTGGTGTTGGACGTGCTGGAGCTGCCGACGGCGGAGTCGGCGCACTTCGGCGCCGCCATCGGGCAGCTGCCGATCGTCCCGGTGCCGCTCGGCGGCGAGACGATCGATGGCTTCGTGCTCAAGGTGCTGCTCTCGGACGGCCGATACACCCGCCTGTTCGGCGCGACGGACGAGGTCGAGGGGGGAGAGGTCGCACTGAAGTTCCCCAAGCCGCGGGTAGCCGAAGAGGCCGCGTACCGCTCGGCGTTCGTGCGCGAGGCCTGGGTGGGTACGCGCGTGAGCAATCCAGGGCTCGGCCGCATCATCGAGCTCCCTCAGGGGCGGCAGACGTGCCTGTACACGGTCATGCCGCTCTATCAAGGCGAGCTTCTCGAGACTCGGCTCGCGCGTCCGCCGTCGTTGGGCCTCGAAGAGGGCCGGAACATCGCGATCCGGCTCGCCCGAGCAGCGGCGGCGCTGCACCGCGACGGCATCATTCACCGCGATATCAAGCCCGACAACGTGATTCTCGAGGAAGGCGGCGCGCTCAAGCTCATCGATCTCGGCGTGGTGCGTGTACGCGGTCAGGAGGATGCCCCGTCCGACGACATCCCCGGAACCCGCGCATACGTGGCACCCGAGATGTTTACCGGAGAGTCCGGGAACGAGGCCACCGACATCTATGCCCTGGGCGTCACGATGTTCCGTGCCTTTACCGGCGAGTTTCCCTACGGCAATTCCGACGCCACGAGCCCACCGACGCGGGAGCGCGCCAAGGATCTCACGATGGTGCGTCCAGACCTGCCTGCTTGGCTCCAAGCCGCACTCAGCCGCGCGATTGCAGCGGATCCCGCCGAGCGCTTTCGCGACATGAGCGAGTTCGCGGCAGAGATGGAAGCAGGTCCTGCACGCGCGCCGACTTTAACGCGCCGGCCGCTGACGCTTTACGAGCGTGCGCCCCTACGGTTCTGGCAGGCTCTCGCCGCGCTGCTCGCGCTGGCGCTCCTCATATCGCTGCTGCGGCATTCAAGCTAATACCCCTGCTCCCACCCCGCGGTAGCCGCGAGCATCTGGCTCTAGGTTCCACGCTCGTGCATCAGAGTCCTGCCCTGACTGCGCCGCACGCCGCTCCAGGCGGCGCTCACGCAATCTCGGTCCTCTCGGACCTTTGAGCGGGTTCGCGGTTCATCGTGGGGCGGTGCTGAAGCGCCACAACAGTCGCCTGCCGTGGAGCATCCGCCACGCAGTCCACTCCTCGCGCTTCACGTCCGGGCCTCTTGCCCGTAGCCGGTGAGGCGCTTGCGAGCATCCGCAAGCCCTCCACCCGGAGATTCCTCGCTGCGTTCTCATCACGGTCGTGCTCGGCACCGCACGCAGCGCAGCGCCAACTTCGCTCGAGTCTCAAATCGGCGTTGACCGTTCCACATCCCGAGCAGCGCTTGCTGCTGGGGTAAAATGGGTCAACCGCGATCACCTTCCGGTTCGCCCAGGCTCCCTTGTAGGTGAGCTGCCGGCGCACCTCCCCGAGGGCCGCATCCTGCACACTGCGCCGGAAGGCTCTCCGGCCCATGCCGCGGGCCATCGCCTTCACTCGCAGGCTCTCGATCGCAATGACCTCCGCCTCCCGCACGATCCCCGTCGTCGCCCGGTGCAGCGCATCCCGGCGCTGATCCTGGATACGGGCGTGAAGGCGGGCGATGCGCACACGGGTGCGCGCTCGACGGTGCGAGAGTCCCAGTCTCACCCCCTTAGGGCACGGCTTTCCCGGATCCAGCCCCTGCGCACGCATCTGTGCGGCGAGCTGGCGGCTCTGCCGGCGCTGGTAGCGGCGCAGCCGCACGAGCGTTCCGTTGAGACTCCTCGGAGCGGGCACCCGGCGGGTGCCTTCCCCGTCATAAATCACCAGCAGATCCCGAAGTCCAGCATCCACGCCCACGGCCTTAAGCGGTGCGGGTGATGAGACTTCCCCCGGCACCCGATCCGCCGTGACCGCTGCGAAGTACCGACCTGCTGCATCCCGCAAGAGCGTCACACTGCGCAACCGGCCTACAAGCCTCTCCGTGCGCCGCAGCTTCACTCGTCCGAGCCCTGGGAGGCTTACATACGCCCAGCGGGCTGCATCTGCTCCGCGCTCGAGCTGACTGCGGCGCTGATCGAGCGTGAAGCGCACCGCGCACTTTCCCCCGCGGCGTTTGAATCTCGGGTACTCGGCGCGTCCTGCGAAGAAGTTCGTGAAAGCCCGCTCGAGATCCCGCAGCACCTGGTTGAACGGCTCACGCGGGAGTCCTGCGAGCCACTGTGTCTCCTGCATCCGGCGCAGCTCCGTGAAGGAGCGGGAGAGCACCACCCAGTTCAGGCGCGTTCCATCGGTCTTGTAGGCCTCGCATCGCCGCGCGAGCGCCCAGTTCCACACGAACCGTGCGGCCCCGAAGAGCCGCCCGAGCAGCGCGCGCTGTTTGCGCGTGGGGTAGACCCGCATCCGATAGGCGCGCTCGATCGGGAGGGACATAGTACTGTGATTATATCCAGTACCGTGAACCCGCTCAAGTGCAGGACAGCCTTTCTGTAGGTCGCCTTTCAAACTCCCGCCGGACGTCCTGCTCCGCCCGCAGCGCATCGCCGAGATCGCCGGCGCAACACCAGGCAACGCATTGACTCAAGCCGGCGGGGTCACTCGCGTCCAAGCTCGCTCCGAGGTTGCCGGTCTTCGAGAAGCTCAGAATGACTCGCTGGCGCTGCGGTGCAGAGAGTGCGTGCAGCAGCGTGAGACCGCCCTTCTGCTCTTCCTGAAGGACCGCGAGTCCCTTGTACTTGCCTGAGTTCGCCCTCGCCGGCTCGGAACCCACGAACAACGGCGTCATCACCACCTGATCGCCGAGGATGAAGTAGTTGATGATCGCGTGGTGCCCTTCGAGCTTCCAGCCCCACGGTTCCGTCGCGGACGGTTGGCCATACAGCTGCATGTAGTAGAGCCACTCGCCCAGGAACACATGGTCGTTCGTCAGCTCCGCAAGCGTCTCGTTGAGCCGCATGATGTTGCGCGTGAGCTCGAACCCCTTCGCACTGAGCGATGCGCGGAGCAAGGCGAAGGCGGCGTTCCGCTGCACAGCCGTCATGTCCGCGAAGCAGATACCCTCGCGGACGTAGAAATTCTGGTTCATCCACTTGCGCCACTCGACATCGTCCACCGGGAACATCGTCCTTACCAGCTGGGCGGGACCGAGAGTGGCGATGAAGTTCTCTGCGGCGATCCGGACCGGCTCCGTTGAGACTCCGGTCGGGCGGACCTGAAACAGGCCGGGCACCACCTCGCCGTTGGTCGTGATTCCTTTGAACGGCCCGAGGCCGGCGTGCTCGTAGTCCTCCGAGAGCTTCCGATAGCGCTCGGCCATCTCGGCCGGATCCGGTGCGCCGGTCTGTGCGGACGCCGACTGCGCGAACAATGCCGCGGAAATCAGCGATGAGAGGAAGCTGCGCCGGTCCGGCGATGCAGGCTCGATGAGGCCGTGCGGATGATGGTGGTGATGCTCGTGGGACACGCAGCGACCCTCCTCGACCGTTCCGGGACAGCATACGTCCAGAATTTTGCTCCGACCACCGCCCCTGAGATGGGCTTACAATGGCGCGCTGCACCACTCCGGTGGACCGAGGGAGCCGTATGAATCCGATCCGTCACGGCGAAGACCCCTATCGATGGATGATCCTCGCCATCATCGGCTTCCTCTTCTTCATGACCAACTTCGCGGAGTTCCAGCTCGCGGGTGTCATCGGGAGCCTCTCATCGGCTCTTCGCCTCAACCCCATGGAGTTCGCGATGTGCGCGTTCGCGCCGTTTCTGATGAATTTCGCGTTCGGCATCCCCGTCGGGATGATGGCGGACCGGTTCGGGACGAGAACCGTCGGAAGCGTACTGCTCGTCGTGAGCTGCATCGGAATCATCGGCCGGGCCTACGCCTCGTCGGGCTTCGTGAGCCTCTTCATCTGGATGCTGCTGTTCGGCTTCTCCATGGCGTTCGTCAACGCCCTCGGCCCCAAGATGCTGGGCACCTGGTTCAAGCCCGAGCACATGCCGCTTGCGATGGGCGTGTTCATCGCGAGCGCGGGACTCGGTGTCGGCTTCGGCGAGGCGAGCGCACCTCTCTTTGCGTCCCTGAGGGGCGTGTTCACGCTCTCCTGGGTGCTGTTCGCGGCTTCCACGGCCTGGTTTCTCGTTGGATTCAGGGCCAAGCCTCCAGGGCAGTCGGAGCCACCGCCGCAGCGAGTTCTCGAGTTCCTCGGCATCGCGGCACGCAATCGGCACGTGTGGATCGCGGGCATCGCCGCACTGTTCTTCTTCGCGGCGGTCGTCGCCACCTCGGGTGACCTCCCCGGCGTCTTGGTTCAGGTGAAGGATGTGAGCCCCGTCCGCGCCGGGCTTCTCGGCATTCCTCTCGGCTTGGGGGGCGCGCTCGGCTGCTCCATCGTGCCGATGCTCCTGCGAAGGATGGCCGGAATACGCGTCGGGCTCGCCGCAGTGATCGTCATGGGAGCCGCCCTGCTGCTCGCGGCGCTCGCCGTTCCTTTCGGGCCGATGACCTGGATCTGCGTGCTCCTCGGCACCTTTCTCACGAACGGGATGCTGACGCTCACCCTGCCGCTCCCCGTCATGCTGCGCGAGATCGGCACGACCTATGGAGGCAGCGCCGGCGGTATCGTGAGTCTCTTGCAGACGGGAGGCGGCTTCTTCATTCCGACGTTCGCGATCGCGCTCGTCGCCGGCTCGAACCCCATCGCGACGTTCGTCGTGGTCTTTGCGCTGTACCTCATCTCCGCGATCCTCGTGCTCACCCTGCCCGAGCGGGGCTTTCGTCACGCCGCGCCCGAGTGGGTCGGAGCGGTCGATGCCGGGTAATCGCCGACCGATGTCACGCGCCTTACAAGTATTAACCCTGGCCGCCAGTTTGGCCGCTCTGACCGGTTTGGCCGCTCTGGCCGCTCGGGCCAGCGCGGATGCGGCCACCCCCACTCAGCAGTCTCTCGGGTCTGCGGGCTCCTCCTCGCCGACCAGCAAGTCCAAGTCGCTGGACGAAGTCACCGTCACAGCCACGCGCGAGAAGGAGCTGGCGCGCAAAGTGACCAAGTTCGTCAATCAGATCGCGGTTCCCGAGAATGGCGGAAACTCGGGACTCGCGCGCTGGCAAGCGCCGCCAGTGTGCCCGCTCGTCTCGGGCCTTTCTCGGCGGGACGGTGAATTCATCCTGGAGCGTGTGTCGCAGATCGGGCGCGGGGCCGGAGTGCCGCTCGCCGGCGATCAGTGCCACCCGAACCTCTACATTCTCGTGACCCCTCAGCCGGCGGATCTTCTGCGAGGAATGGAGAAACGGAATCGCGGGTTCACATTCGGCTACGACGCCTCATCTTATCCCCCCATGCAGACACCCGCGGGCGTCGTCGATGAGTTCATCAAGACGCCTCGGGCTGTAAGAGTGTGGTACGACTCTGCCGAGAAGAATGCCTGGGGCAAGCCTCTTGCGTACTGTCCTATGACAGAACTGTGCAACCCCGCGTCAAAAGATTGCGCCCCTCCGCCCCCCTCCTATTACGCGCGATACTATCAGTGCGGGTCTGGAGTCGCAGGGGGAACCCATCTCGCGTTCAACACCATATGGACGTTCTCCAGAGTCTTCATCATCGTCGACCGGACGCGGCTACGCGGTGTCAAGCTCGGACAGCTCGCCGACTACGTGGCGATGGTCGCCTTTGCGAAGGTCAAACCCGGCGCTCACCTCGGTGATGCGCCCACGATCCTCAAGCTCTTCGACGGCGCCCCCCAGGCCGCGCCCGTGGGCATGACCGAATGGGATCAGACGTTCCTCAAATCCCTGTATGCGACCGAACAGAAGTCGATGTTGCAGCGGGGCGAGATCGCAGGCGACATGGTGCACGACATCGCCCACCGAAAATGAGCTCCTCGGTCCGATCCTGCAAAGGCTGTCTCCGAACCTCGTGATCCACTGCGCCGGCCCCTTTCAGAGCGAGGATTACCGCGTCGCATCGGCCGCGCTAGCCGCTGGTGCTCATTACCTCGACTTGGCTGATGGACGGCAGTTCGTAACGGGGTTCGCGGGTGCGCTCGACGTTGCCGGTGGTGGCCGGTGCTCTTGTATAGACCTCGGAACTCTTTAATCTCGATCACGGTCGTATGATGGCCGCTTACAGGATAAAAAAAGGGGGATGTGGTGAGAGCACGTCGGAGGCGTCTCAGGTTCACCGTCCTGCTGATTTCAACGGCGAATTGGGCAGC
This sequence comes from Gammaproteobacteria bacterium, assembly GCA_030040795.1. Classification (GTDB taxonomy): domain Bacteria; phylum Pseudomonadota; class Gammaproteobacteria; order Steroidobacterales; family Steroidobacteraceae; genus JASHUC01. Next base: position 16,194 of record JASHTA010000297.1, read on the forward strand.
CGCGAAGTAGGACGCGCCTGCACGGCAGGACTGCCGCATGAAGTTTCTCCCGCTCGTCTGGTCCGGCATCCGGCGTAAGCCTCTACGCTCGACGCTGATTTTTCTTCAGGTCTGCGTGGCCTTCGCCCTGTTCGGCGTTCTGCAGGGCATGAAGACCGGGATGGAAAGGGCCGTCGCCAACACTCGCGCCGACATTCTTTATGTCGCTCCCGCGGTGTACGGAGAGCCGCCTCTGCCTATCGCCGACCTGAGCCGCCTCAAGTCCGTTCCGGGCGTGAAAGGCGCCGCGTTCAATTACGACCTAATCACGTACTACCAGAAACCGACGCAGCCTGTTGACGTACTGGCTATCCCGCCGATTGATTTGATGCGCACGATGCTCTCGACGGCGGGCACTGTTCAATCCGAGGACCTCGAAGCCCTGCGCAATACTCGAACCGGCCTATTGATCACCGCAGATATCGGCAAGAAATACGGATGGCACATCGGGGATAAGATTCCTCTCATCTCGAGCACGCTTCAGACCAACGAGTCGGGAACCTGGACCTTCGATATCGTGGGGATGTACACGTTGGACGGCAGTGGTCCGTGGGTGATAGCCAACTACGACTATATCGAAGCAGCGCGA
>JASHTA010000029.1 GCA_030040795.1 Gammaproteobacteria bacterium
TTGATGCGCACGATGCTCTCGACGGCGGGCACTGTTCAGTCCAAGGACCTCGAAGCCCTGCGCAATACTCGAACCGGCATATTGATCACCGCAGATATCGGCAGGAAATACGGATGGCACATCGGGGATAAGATTCCTCTCATCTCGAGCACGCTTCAGACCAACGAGTCGGGAACCTGGACCTTCGATATCGTGGGGATGTACACGTTGGACGGCAGTGGTCCGTGGGTGATAGCCAACTACGACTATATCGAAGCAGCGCGATCTCTCAACAAGGGTACGGTTAGCCACTTCTATGCGATCGCCTCGGACCCGAAGCAGGCGGCCGCGGTGAGTGATGCGATCGATGACGCGTTCGCCAACTCGGCGAGCCCGACGCACACGGAATCGTTCCTAGAGTTCGCGCAGGAGGGTTTGCAATCGCTCGGTGATTTGGATTTTATCGTCCGCTCGATCTTGAGCGCAATGCTGGTGGCTCTGCTGTTCTCTACGGTCACAATGATGATGCAAACCGTGCGCGAGCGCACGCCCGAGCTCGGTGTCCTCAAGACGTTCGGATTCGGCAATCGGACGGTGTTTCTCCTCATCGCGGCCGAATCGCTGCTCGTGTGCATTCCCGCTGCACTGGCGGGTCTGGCGCTCTCGTGGATCGTGTTCCCCCTTGGTGGCAAGTACACATCCGGACTTTCGATGCCGGCGGAAGTCGTGGCCTTCGGCATTCTTGGAGCTGTGCTCGTGGCCCTTCTCAGTGTGAGCCTCCCTGCGCTGCACGCGGCAAGGCTGAACATCATCGATGCCCTGGCGGAAGAACAGTAGGGCAACGCATGGATTTCCTCAGACAGCTGGGAATGCTCCTGTACATGAACCTGCTCAGCGCACCGCGGCGCCTGGGGTTGGCGTGCACTACCGTTATCGGCGTGACGTGCGCAGTAGGGGTGCTGGTTTCCATGCTGGCCATGAGTGTCGGAGCGCGTCGCGCAGCGATGGGTGATGTACGCCCTGACCGGGCAACCGTGCTGAGCGCCGACGCGATGGAGCCCGATCGAAGCGACGTATCGAAGGACCTCGCGGCGCAGATCAAAGATCTGCCCGGAATACGACGCAATTCGCGCGGGCAGCCGATCGCGGTGCCGGAGGTGGAGGTGTATGTGCAGGCCAGGCGAAAGAATTTGGGCAATACGGTGGGATTTTCCATGATTGGCGCGGGCGCGGGTCTCGCCGACTACGCCCCCGAACTGCACCTGACCTCCGGCCGCATGTTTCGATCCGGCGTGCACGAGCTCATCGCGAGCAACGATTGTGCGCACCGCTACCAGAATTTCAGTGTGGGAGACAAGCGGCTCGTCGCAGGCGGCGAATGGCTCGTCGTAGGGAACTTCGACCTCGGGCCCACGACAGGGAGCTGCCTCGTGTACACGGATGCGGACACGGTTCTCGCCGCCTTCGGGCGCCACAGTTACAACTATGTCGCCGTTATGCTCCAGTCCCCGGCAGCATTTGACGAGCTCGTCAACGCGGTCAAGGGCAATCCGCAGCTGCGGATGAAAGTCGAGCACGAAGCGGAGCTGGCCGAGGCCAATGAGCGGCAAGTCAATGGAGAGCTGAATTTCGTCAGCTACTTCGTGGGCGCCATACTGGCGGTGGCAGCTACCATCGGTGCAGCCAATTCCCTTTACGCGCTCGTAGACAGCCGGCGGCGGCAACACGCTACGCTGCTCGCCATTGGATTCACCGGCGCGCCGATCGTTGCGTCCACGTTATCGGAGGCGATTCTTCTGGCAATTCCCGGCGCGTTGATCGGCGCAGGACTTGCGTGGCTCTTCTTTAACGGCCTCTCTTATAACTTTCGCGATTCCAGCTTCCACCTTGCGGTCACACCTTATCTGGTCGCGTTGAGTATTGGCTGGGCGCTTGGCATAGGTGTGATCAGCGGGCTATTGCCTGCCGTCCGAGCGGCGCGCGTGCCCGTCACGGTCGCACTACGCGCCAAATGACGTGCGCATGGACGATACGGGCCGCGAGCTGCAAGCGCCAGGAGCCTTTGCCGGTCAAAGACTTAGCGAAGGCCTCGGCCCCATTTTGTATCACTTTTTAGACTAAACATGGATATTAGTCTATATTATAATACATGCCAGCCAAGCAACCCCCCTTCTACCCGGCCCAAAGGCGCATCCTCGCTGCGTTCGGCGAGCGCCTGAGGCTTGCGCGCCTGCGCCGCAAGCTCACGACCGACATTACCTGCCAGCGTGCCGGTATCTCGCGCATGACGCTCTTTCGGGCCGAAGCAGGAAGTCCGGCGATCGCACTCGGAACCCTCCTGCGGGTTCTCTCAGTCCTCGGACTCGAAGGCGACCTTGACCTCATCGCACGCGACGACAAGGTAGGCCGACTCCTTCAGGACCAGGCGCTCCCGGTACGAAGGCGCCGCGGCGCGCGCGCCAAGACTTCGGAACAGAAGGAACACGCGCCGTGACAGACGAAGTGGAAGTCTGGCTGGATGCCGACTTTCTTGAGCGAACGCGCGTCGGCGCCCTCTCTCACGATCGCGGAACGCTGCGCTTCGTCTACGACGAAGCCTGGCTCCAGAATCCTCAGGCCTTCGCGCTCGATCCCGATCTCTCCCTGGGCGAAGGGACCCACTTCCCGAACGCCGAAGCAGGAAACTTCCGTGTGTTTGACGACTCCGCTCCCGACCGCTGGGGTCAAACCCTTATGAAGCGCCGCGAAGCCCTCGCCGCCAAGGACGAAGGCCGCAAGCCTCGGACGCTTTATGCGTGGGACTTTCTCCTAGGCGTTGAGGATATAAGCCGCCAAGGCGCGCTGCGTTATCGCCGCCCGGGCGAGGAGGCTTTCGTCGCGCACGACACCTTGACCGTGCCGCCGGTTGCGGCGCTTCAGGAGCTCGAGGTCGTGGCACACGAGGTTACCGCGAAGCGCATCGACGATCTCACAGCGCTGCGAAAATGGCTCGAAGTCTTGATGGCCCCCGGGGCGTCGCTCGGCGGCGCTCGTCCGAAGGCGAGTTTCACCGAAACCAACGGAAGCTTATGGATCGCAAAGTTTCCCTCCCGCGATGACACGCGAGATGTCGGCGCCTGGGAGGCGCTCGCGCAACAACTGGCCGCCCGAGCAGGCATCGAGGTGCCGGCGTCCGAGCTGCGCCGCTTCAGCGGTGAATATCGCACGTTCTGCGTGAAGCGCTTCGATCGTTCAGGTGTCCGACGGCGTTTCTATGCCTCCGCCATGGCGCTTCTTCGAAAGGATCAGAGCGAGGGGACGAGTTACCTTGAGCTCGCTGAGTTTCTACACGCGCACGGAGCTAAGAATCATATCGCGTCCGACCTCGAGCAGCTCTTCCGGCGAGTGGCCTTTAACGTCGCAATCGGAAACCGCGACGATCACTTGAGAAACCATGGATTCCTTCTCACCCCGACGGGCTGGCGCCTCGCCCCCGCCTTCGATCTGAACCCGAACACGGACAGAGCCGACCACGTTCTGAACATTGATGAATCTGATAACCGCCCGAGTCTTGCAACCGTCGTTGAGACTTCGGAATGGTATGTCGAGTCGAAGGACAGAGGTCGGGCAATTGTTGCGGAAGTCCTGCATGAGACGCGGCGATGGCGGCAGGCGGCGCAGGCACTCAGGATCGCCCGCGCCGACATCGAGCTGACCGCGACGGCATTTTCAGAGTCGGATACCGATCATGACTAATCAGAGTCCTGCCCTGACGGCGCGCCACGCCGCTCCAGGCGGCATCCCGCTCCGCATTGACTCAAGCCGGCGGGGTCACTCGCATCCAAGCTCGCTCCAACGACACACCGCGAACTCAATATCGTATCGTGACTGCTCATCCGTTCCCAAACGGGAACGGTCGACACGCTCGCATGGGGGCGCACGTTGTCCTCGTGCGACATTTCAAGCGGCGACCCTCTGCCTTGGGGGAATAGCGCCCTATACGCCGCCGATGCGGCCAGACAAGCGTACATCACAGCTCTCGTCGTGGGCGACAACAACGACTTCGCACCGCTACTTGCCTTTGCGACCTCCACGGCCTGAACAGCACGAACACCGGGACTTCAACTGAGAGTGGTTCACGGGTCAGGAATCGAACCTGCGTGAACGGGGTCAAGGCCCGTCGGGGATGCCAGCAACCCCATCCCGTGAGCTGGTTCAGGCGGAACGAGTCGAACGTTCGTGGCCATGGTTCAGAGCCATGATGGGATGCCGACAACCCACACCTGAATAGAAGATTGGCAGGCCGGCTACGAGTTGCACGCAGCTTTCAGGCTTTGGAGACCTGTACCTCGCTCCGAGGACCGACCCGAAAAATGGCGGAGCGCAACTTACTCGAAAAGTACGCCCGTGAGGGCGCGCAGCGGTTTCCGGCCGTGCCCCGCACCCCGGCGGGTTTACGCTCCAATGTGGCGGAGGCGGCAGGATTCGAACCTGCACAACCCGAAGGTCATCGCCGGATTCAAACCGGCTCAGCACGCCAGATGCGCGCCTCCGAAAGTGGCGGAGCGT
>JASHTA010000298.1 GCA_030040795.1 Gammaproteobacteria bacterium
TGGCTCGAGGAAGGTTGCGCGCTCGTTGCCATGCGAGATCTCGCGGAGCATCTCGGGAACGACGTACCGCGGCATCGCGTCGAGCTCGAGGCGGTGCCGGGCCGCAGCGGCGAGCTCGCCGTGCAGGGCCGCTCGCTCGATGCCCCGGACGCCGCGCCGATGCTCGCGTCGTGACGGCGTCGCGATCGCATCATGACCGCATCGTGACCGGATCGTGATTCGCATCATGACCGCATCGCGCCGCCTTGCGCTCTGGGCCGCGCTGCTCGCGATCGGCGCGACGTGGATTGCGCTCAGCGGCGGGCGCGCCCTCTACAACCCGGACGAGGGGCGCTACGCGGAGATTTCGCGAGAGATGCTCGCGACCGGGGATTGGATCGTCCCGCATCTCGATGGGCTCGTGTACATCGAGAAGCCGCCGCTCCAGTACTGGGCGACGGCGGTCGCCTACAAGCTCTTCGGCGAGGGCGACTGGTCGGCACGGCTGTACACCGGCCTTTGCGGTCTGGCGACCGCGCTCGTCACCGCGTTGCTGGCCTGGCGCCTGTGGGGAACCGCAGCGGCCTGGCGGAGCGGGATCATCTGCGCGAGCTCGCTCCTCGTCATGGTGATGAGCCATCAGCTCACGCTCGACATGAGCCTCACGCTCTTCATGACGATCACGCTTGCGGCCTTCTGCGTGGCGCAGGAGGCGCGCACCGGGCCGGGCGCGCGCCGCGGCTGGATGGCGCTGGCGTGGGCGAGTGCCGCCTGCGCCTTTCTCACGAAAGGTCTCGAGGCGGGCGCGCTCCCCGTGCTCGCGCTCGCCGTGTATTCCGCGCTCCACCGCGATTTACAGCCCTGGCGGCGGCTCTCCCTGCTGCCGGGCGCCGCGCTCTTCCTGCTGCTGACCCTGCCGTGGCTGATCGCGATCGAGCGGCGGCTGCCGTCCTTCTTCGACTTTTTCTTCGTGCGGGAGCACTTCGAGCGCTTCCTCACGCTCGTCGAGGCCCGCTACCAGCCCTGGTGGTTCTTTGGGGTCGTGCTCGCGCTCGGCTCCCTGCCGTGGATCGCGCCGATGGTGCGCGCGCTTGCGACGGGCTGGCGCGCCTCGCAGCCGCGGGGGCGTTTTGACGCCCGACGGCTGCTCTGGGTGTGGAGCGTCGTGGTGCTCGTCTTCTTCTCCGCGTCCGACTCGAAGCTGATCCCGTACATCCTGCCCATGTTCCCGGCGCTCGCGCTGCTGATGGGCAGCGCCGAGGAGGTTGGGCTGCGCGCCGACCTGCGCGCCACGGCAATCGGCCTGGTCGTGGCGGGTGTCGCGCTCGTCGTGGGTGCGGCGATCCTGCCGTGGCTGGTTCACGATCCGGCGCATCCGGCGAGGGCGCCGTATTTCTTGGGCCTGCGCCCGCCGCTGTTCTATATCGGTGCCGTCCTCATCGTCGGCGGCGTCATCGTGCGCTCCCTGCGCGGAGGCAGCCTGCCGATGACGGCGGCAGTCGGAGCGACGGGATATGCCGTCTTCATCGGCGCGCTCTGGGCCGCGCGTGTGCTCGCGCCCATCTACTCCGGTGGGCCGCTCGTCGCCCAGCTGCCCCCCGCACTGCGCGCCGGCACGACGGTGTACAGCGTGCGAATGTATGATCAGAGCCTGCCGTTCTACCTCGGACGCACGGTGACGCTCGTGAACTATCGTGGAGAGCTCAACTTCGGCCTCACGCTCGCGCCGCAGCAGACGATCGGCTCGCTCGAGGCGTTCGAGCCGCGCTGGCGCGCGAGCCCCCAGGCGCTTGCCGTGATGGAGCCGGCGACATACGCCGTCCTGATGCGCGCCGGCCTGCCGATGGTGCTGCGCGCGCGGACGCCCGGCGAGCTGATCGTCAGTCGGCGCTGAGGTCATGACCGCCGTGACGTGGATCTTGCTGCTCGGAGGCGTCGCGCTCAATGCCGCCGCGCAGCTCTTTCTCAAGGCCGCGACCCGCACGAGCGGCATGCTGTTCGCGGATACCGGGAGCGTCTCGTGGGTTGCCGCGACGCACCTGCTGCGCGCGCTGCCGCTGTGGGCGGGGCTCTCCTGCTACGGGGTGAGCGTCATCCTGTGGGTCGGCGCGCTGTCGCGCGTGCCCGTGAGCGTCGCGTATCCGATGCTCTCGATCGGCTACATCATCAACGCGTTCGCGGCGGCTGCCCTGTTCGGCGAGGCGCTCTCCGTCACGAAGCTCGCCGGCATCGCGCTGATCGTGGCCGGCGTGGTGGTGCTCGCGCGGCTCGGGCACTGAGACGGCGGCATCCAGGCGTCAGCATTCAGGCGGTGGCATCGAGACGGCCATGAGCGAGTTCCTGCCCTTCACTCGTCCCAGCATCGACGAGGAGACGATCGCCGGCGTCGCGGAGGTGCTGCGCTCGGGATGGATCACCTCCGGCCCGCAGGTGAAGGCGTTCGAGGCCCGGATGTGCGACTACGTGGGGGGGCGGCCGGTGCGCGCATTCAATTCCGGCACGTGCACCATGGAGATTGCGCTGCGCATCGCCGGGATCGGCCCGGGCGACGAAGTCGTCACGACGCCTCTGTCCTGGGTGGCGACGAGCAACGTGATTCTCGCGGTCGGCGCGCGGCCGGTGTTCGTCGACATCGATCGAGCCACGCGCAACATCGATCTCGGCCGCATCGAGCCTGCGATCACGGCCGCCACTCGCGCGCTGCTCCCCGTCGATCTTGCGGGATTGCCGGTGGACCGAGACCAGCTGTACGCGATCGCGCACCGGCACAAGCTGCGCGTGATCGAGGATGCGGCGCAGGCGCTCGGCAGCACCTGGCATGGCCGGCGCATCGGCTCCTTCGGCGACTTCGTGTCGTTCAGCTTCCATCCCAACAAGAATGTCACGGCGATCGAGGGCGGCTGCCTCGTGCTGAACGACGAGCGCGAGGCGGCACTCGCCGAGCAATATCGGCTGCAGGGCGTCGTGCGCACGGGCTTCGATGGGATGGAGGTCGAGATCGCGGGTGGGAAGTTCAATCTCACCGATGTCGCGGCTCGAGTCGGGCTCGGCCAGCTCACCCATCTCGGCGCATTCAATGCCCGGCGGCGCGAGCTCGCCCAAGCGTACTTCCAGGCGTTCGAGGCTCGCGGCGCGGGCGAGCTCGGGCTCGGATTGCCGCCTGCCGATCTCACCGAGACGAACTGGCACATGTTCCAGGTCGTGCTGCCGGAGGAGCGGCTTCGCGTCCCGCGCGCGGAGGTGATGCGTCTGCTGCGCGACGCCGGAATCGGCAGCGGCGTGCACTATCCCGCGATTCACCTGTTTGCCCTCTACCGCCGCCTGGGCTGGCGGCCGGGAGACTTCCCTCACGCCGAGTACGTCGGCCGAAACATCCTCACGCTGCCGCTGTTTCCCGCCATGCGCGACGAGGATGTGACTCGAGTGGTCGATGCACTGACGGGCATCCTGCGAGTCCATCGGCGCTGACGGCCTCAGTGCTGGCGTGGCTTGAGCAGGAAGTCGTTGCGATCCGCCGACTGAATGCGCACGCGCACCGTCCGCGCGCCTCGCTCGAGGGTGAGCGGGATCTCCGAGCCTGCCGGTCCCACGCTCCAGATCTTGCGGAACAGGTCCGCCAGGCTCGAGACGGGGCGATCCGCCACCGCGAGAACGAAGTCTCCGCGGCGCACGCCGGCCCGATGCGCCGGTCCGCTCTGGGCAAGCATGCTCACGACGAGACGGTCTTGCAGCTCCGCGGCATACAGGCCGAGCCACGGGCGCTGCGGGCCGCCGCGCCGACCGAAGCTTTGGAGGTCGTGAAGCACTGGCTCGAGCAGATCGATCGGGACGAACATGTTCGCATCGAAGCTCTCGCCGCTCACGGCCTCTTGGACCAGCAGAGAGCCGATGCCGAGCAGGCTCCCATCCGGGCCGACGAGCGCGGTGCCGCCCCATTCGGGGTGCGGCGGCGCGGTGAAGAGCGCCTCATCGAGTACGTACTCCCAATATCCGGCGAATTCCCTGCGAGCGATGATCTTCGCCTTGAGCGAATGAGCGAGGCCGCCGTGGCCGATCACGATCACGTCATGGGCAACTTCCAGCGAGCGGCTGGAGCCGCGCGCGAGCGCCGGCGTCGCGAGGTGCCCGAGCGGCAGGACCAGGCCGAACCCCGTCGTCTGATCGAAGGCAAGCGCATGCCCTGGAACGACGCGTCCCTCGTAGCTCGTGAGCCAGATGCTGCTCGCCTCGGTGACCAGATAGCCGATCGTGAGCACGAGGCCGTCGGCACCGATCACCACCCCGCTGCCGACGCGCTCGGTGCCGAGAGCGTTCGCGGTGAACGCATCTTCCGGAATCTCGGCGTGCACCATCACGACGGACCGGACGGCGGAACCGAGATCGAACCGCGCCTCCTCAGGCCTCGGCTGGAGCGCCTCCGGGAATGACCATTCGGTGTGGTCGGCCATGCGGCGCCAATGTACCATTTCGCGAGCCCACATGACCGTGAGTACCCCGACCGCAGTCGTACGCCGATCCGTCCTCGCGGCGGCGATGAGTCTCGCCCTGCTCGGCGGGCTCGCAGCGGCGACGCCCACGGCCGCGGGTGCCGAAGGGTCGGCGCCGCGAATCCGGCACGTGTTCCTCCTCATTCTCGAGAATCAATCCTTCGGCACCACATTCGGACCGCACTCTCGGGCTCCCTATCTCGCGGGAACTCTCAGGCGTCGCGGCATGCTGCTGCGGCGCTACTACGCGATCGGGCACAACAGCCTCGACAACTACATCGCCCTGATCAGCGGGCAGGCGCCGAACGAGGACACGCAGGCGGACTGCGTCCACTACAGCGAGTTCACGCTTCGCGAGCAGTCGCTCGACCCTCACGGCCAGGCGGTCGGGCGAGGCTGCGTGTATCCCGCGATCGTCAAGACGCTGCCCGATGAGCTGGAGGCGGCGGGCCTCACCTGGAAGGGATACATGGAGGATATGGGCAACGACCCGCGGCGGGAGAGCTCGACCTGCGGACACGTGGCGCTCGGCAGCCTGGATCAGCTGCAGATTGCCACCCGCCGTGACGAGTATGCCGACAAGCACGATCCCTTCGTGTACTTCCACTCGATCATCGACGACGCGGCGCGCTGCAAGGCGCACGTCGTCAATCTCGAGGAGCTGCCGAAGGATCTCGCGCGCGCGGCGACGACGCCGAACTACGTCTTCGTCACGCCGAACCTCTGCCATGACGGACACGACGAGCCGTGTGTGGACGGGGAGCCTGGCGGGATCGTCTCCGCCGATGCGTTCCTGCGCAAGTGGGTCCCGCTCATCATGAAGTCGCCGGCGTTCCGGCGGGACGGTCTGCTCATCGTGACGTTCGACGAGTCGAGCGCGCTCGGTCCGCAGATGGCCGCTGCGTGCTGCGGCGAGCAGGCGTTGCCCGGAGCCTCCCTTCCGCCAGGCCTCGTCGGGCCGGGGGGAGGGCGGATCGGCGCGCTGCTGCTCTCGCCCTTCATCGAGCCCGGGACGGTCTCCGACACGGCGTACAACCACTACTCGCTGCTGAGGTCGGTCGAGGAGATCTTCGGCCTCGCCCCGCTCGGCTATGCGGCCGATCCGGCGCTCAGTCCGCTCCCAATCCCGCCTCGATCTGTTTCCACAGCGCCTCCTTGAGGATCTGCAGCCGCTTGCCGCCGAAGTTCGGCCACCTGAGCGCGCGCAGGAGGATCGGCCGCCCGCGGCGAACGAGAGCCATCTGGCCGACGATCGTCAGCGCGCGGATGAGCGCTTCGGGATCGTCGGGCCGCCGCCCGACGATGCGAGCGACGATCTCCGCCGAGAGGCGGGTGATCGTGCCGGCGACCCGGTCGAAGAGCACGTCGAAGGCGGCGCTGCGCTCGATCTGCGCGCGCGTGAAGAACAGGACCCAGCTCTCGGGGCTCTCGGTCGCCATGCTCTCGAGGAACGGCTCGAGCACGACCTTGAGCAGCCCGAGCAGCGCCGGGCGTGACAGGGCGGGGTCGCTCAGCGATTGGCTCACGCGCGCGGCGGCCGGGGCGAGCCGCGCGCGGACATCGGCGGTGATGTACTCGGCGCACGCCAGGTGCAGGCCCTCCTTGCCGCCGAAGTAGTACTGCAGCGCCGGCAGGCTTACCGCGGCGCGCCGCGCGATGGCCCGCGTGGAGGTGCGCTCGTAGCCGAGGCTGCCGAACATGTCGATCGCCGTCTCGATGATCTTGCGGCGCGTGCGCTCACCGCGAGCGTAGCCGCCCCCGGCGGGATGCCGCCGCGGCTGCCTGCTCCTCCTGGGACGCGTTCGATCCTTGCGGTGCGTGGCCTTTCCAGGCATACCCGTCAATTTCTGTCATTTGACAGATATCTATCGCACGATAGACTATTCCGGCGCGCAAGTCGAGCCGCCCGCGCGCCGGCGGCTCGGGAGGATCGGGTGGTGAAACGCTGGATGCCCATTGCCCTCGTCGTGGCCGCCGCGGGCGCGGCCGCCTGGTGGCTCACGCAGCACCACGCCGTGCGGACCCAGATCGTTCTCTACGGCAACGTCGATCTGCGGCAGGTGGACCTCGCCTTCAACAACAGCGAGCGGATCGCCGCCGTGCTGGTGCAGGAGGGAGATCGTGTGAAGCGCGGGCAGGTGCTCGCGCGTCTCGATACCAGCCGCCTCGAGCCGCTCCTCGCGCAGGCGCAAGCGGCGATGGATGCGCAGCGCGACGTGGTCGAGCGCATGCATCACGGCAGCCGGCCGGAGGAGATCGCGGAGGCGCGCGCGAACGTCGCGCTGGAGGAGGCCGATGCGCGCGAGGCCGCCCGCAAGTACGACCGCCTGCTCAGCGTCTCGAAGGCCTCCGGCGGCAAGGCGGTGAGCCGTCTCGATCTGGACGACGCCAAGGCGGCTGCGGATGTGGCGGAGGCGCGGCTCAACGTCAACCGCAAGGCCCTCGCCCTTGCCGTTGCCGGCCCGCGGAAGGAAGATGTCGCGCAGGCGGAAGCGCAGCTCGCGAGCGAGGAGGCACAGGTTGCGCTGCTCAAGCAGGAGCTGGCCGATGCCGAGCTTCGGGCGCCGATGGACGCGACCGTCAGCTCCCGCGTCGCGGAGCCGGGCGACATGTCGTCACCGCAGAAGACGGCGTTCACGCTCGCCATTACCGATCCAAAATGGGTCCGCGCGTACCTGTCCGAGCCGGATCTCGGCCGAGTGCATCCGGGCATGGAGGCAACCGTCACCGTCGATGCGTTTCCCAACCGATCCTTTGCCGGCTGGGTGGGCTTCATCTCGCCCGTCGCCGAGTTCACCCCGAAGACCGTCGAGACCGAGGACCTGCGCTCGAGCCTCGTCTACGAGATACGCGTGTTCGTGAAGGATCCGGACGATGCGCTGCGCCTCGGCATGCCCGCGACGGTGCATCTGCCGCTTTCGGGCACGGCGCAGGCGGCGCAGGGCACACGGCCTTGAGACCGGACGCGCAGCCGGTCGTTGTCGGGCGCGAGGTTCGCAAGTCGTTTCGCGTCGGCGCGGAGAAGAAGGAGCTCATCCGGGCGCTCGACGGCGTGTCGATCGAGATCCGCCAGGGCGAGCTCACGGCGCTGGTCGGACCGGACGGCGCCGGCAAGACGACGCTCATTCGCCTCATTGCAGGGCTCTTGATCGCGGACTCCGGCGAGCTGCGCGTGCTCGGCTTCGATCCCGCCGCCGATGCGCAGCCGATTCAGGAGCGAGTCGGGTACATGCCGCAGAAGTTCGGGCTGTACGAGGATCTGACCGTGCAGGAGAACCTCGACCTGTATGCGGATCTCCACGGTGTCACGGCGGAGGAGCGCCGCGAGCGCTATCCGCAGCTCATGCAGATGACCGATCTCGGCGCCTTCACCCAGCGCCTCGCCGGCCGGCTCTCGGGCGGCATGAAGCAAAAGCTGGGTCTCGCGTGCACGCTCGTGCGCTCCCCCGAGCTGCTGCTGCTCGATGAGCCGACCGTCGGAGTCGATCCCCTGTCCCGCCGCGAGCTCTGGGAGATCGTGCACCGTCTCGTCTACGAGCAGGGCCTCACCGCGCTCGTCAGCACGGCCTATCTGGATGAGGCCGAGCGCAGCAGCCGGGTCATCGTGCTGCATCAGGGGAAGGTGCTCGTGCGCGGCGCGCCCGCGGAGATCACACAGCTTGCCGCCGGCCGGACCTTCTTGGCGGATCCACTCGGGGAGAGCGCACGCAAAATGCAAGCGCGTTTACTCGACGACCCCGACGTGATCGACGCCGTGCCCGACGGTGGGCGTGTGCGCTGGGTGCTCTCTCAGCCTGTCGCAGCGCAGGAGCGAAAGGAGGCGGCGAGCCGCAACGTGCCGGACTCGCTCCCCGAGCCGGACTCGCTCCCCAAGCCCCGCGGCTCGCCCATCGAGCCGCGCTTCGAGGATGGATTCATGGTGCTGCTGCGGCAGACCACGGCCCAGGAGGTGATGCCCGCCATCACGCTCGAGCGTCCGCTCTCGGCGCAGAGCGGCGAGGTCGTCGTGGAGGTCCGCGATCTGGTGAAGCGCTTTGGCACGTTCACGGCCGTGAATGGCGTCCGCTTCGAGGTGCGCCGTGGGGAGATCTTCGGGCTGCTCGGACCGAACGGCGCCGGAAAGACCACGACGTTCCGCATGCTCTGCGGGCTGCTCACGCCAACCTCGGGCGTGCTGAAGATCGTCGGCGTGGACGTACGCCACTCGGGCGCCGCGGCTCGCCAGCGCTTGGGCTATGTCGCGCAGAAGTTCTCGCTCTACGGTGCGCTCACGGTCAGCGAGAATCTCGAGTTCTTCGCCGGCGCCTACGGACTGCAAGGACGGCGCCGGCGCGAGCGCATCGAGTGGGCCCTGCAGCAGTTCGATCTCGGCCGTTACGCGCAGCTTGCCAGCAGCGAGCTCGCCGGCGGCTACAAGCAGCGGCTCGCCATGAGCGCGGCGCTGCTCCACGAGCCGGAGATCCTCTTCCTCGACGAGCCGACGAGCGGTGCCGATCCGCTCGCGAGACGGGCGTTCTGGCGGCGCATCACGGCTCTGTCGGATCAGGGCGTGACGGTCATCGTCACGACCCACTTCATGCAGGAGGCCGAGTACTGCGATCACATCGCCATCATGGACGGGGGCCGCGTGCTTGCTCAGGGAGCGCCCGGTGAGATCCGGCGCCTGGGCCGTGCCGCAGCGGGGCGCGAGCCCACCATGGAGGATGCGTTCATCACGGTGGTCGAGGCGGCGCGGGCCAAGGAATCGGCGGAGGAGCGCGCGGCATGACGCCCGACGACTGGCTGTCCAAGGGCAGGCGCATCTGGACGCTCGTGAAGAAGGAGACGCGCCAGATGGTCCGCGATCCGGCGAGCATCGCCATCGGCGTGGTGCTCCCCGTCATCCTGATCCTGCTGTTCGGGTTCGGGCTGTCGCTCGACGTGAAGAACGTGCCGGTTGCCATCGATGTGGAAGAGGCTTCGCCCGATGCGCTGAACCTCGTCGCGGGCTTCGAGCTCTCCCCGTACTTCCA
>JASHTA010000299.1 GCA_030040795.1 Gammaproteobacteria bacterium
TGGCGGCCCACCGTGTCGTGGGCGCCCCGGGGTGGTCGACAATTCGCTGCATCGAGGGAGGCAAGCTGATGTCAACGGTCCGCGCCGCGGCTGCGCTGGGCCGCGAATCCGCGAGCTGGGTGAGGGCGTCGAGCGCGCTCTGTGCTTGCAGTGCGCAGGCCCACCGCTTGAGGCTGGTTTCCAGGATCGCCCAGCGCCCAGCCGGTGCCGCAAGGAGAGATGCGGCGTCGCCGCCGCGCTCGAAGGCGGTGAGGAAGCTCCTGCGGCCGGAGAACAGCCCGCGCGGGCCGGCGGCTCCCGAGCGCGCGGCCAGTGCCGCATCGACGCCGACTCTTACGGTGTGCGCGCAGAGCAGATTGCGCGCAACGGGTGCAGCCGGCCCGCCCAGAGCCAGGCCGCCGCTGTGCACGGCTGCGAGCCCGAGTGCATCCTGCAGCCGCTCGCCGTCGAGGTCCAGGCAGATTGCGGAGGTAGCCGCGGCGGCGAAGCTGCCGCAGACAGCGGTCGGCCACCAGCCCTTGGACAGGAGCGCCGCGCTGTCGAGCGCGTCGCCGAGGCGAATGGCCGCTTCGTAGCCGGCGCACACGGCGGCGATGTACCGTGGCCCTGAAATCCGAATCGTCTGTGCAAGCGCGAGCGCCGCCGGGATGGTGACCGCCGCGGGGCAGATGACCGTGCGTGCATGGATGGGGTCGAGTTCCGCTGCATGCGACAACGCGGCGGTTGCTCCCGCGGCAAGGCTCGGCTCCGAGCGGAGGGACGTTGCGGGTACGGCAATTTCCCCCTGCGGCCGCGCATGACTGCGCAGCACCGGTTGCATCTCTGTAACGTCTGCACCGGCGAACAACCCGGCGAAGATCTCCAGCGTGTGCTGGGCGACTGCGATGCGTGCCGCGCGCGGGATCGCGGAGTCGTGATCCAGCGAGCCGAGGAAATCAGCGAAGGCTGAATCGGTTGCTGTCTTTGAATCACTCACCTGCGTCTCTCTCGCCGCCTCGTTTGACAGTAAGCTGATAATCTGATAAATTATTAATCAGTATACTGCGTATTTGCATCGAGAGCTTGCCCCCGGGACCATGGGACTGGATCGGCAAGGAGCGGGTGCTTGAGTATGGCACGGAACAGTGGCGTTCACGTCAGCCTTCTCCTCCTGTGCGCGCTGCTGGGCCCTGGCGCATCGCAGGCGAGCGATGCCGCCCCCGCCGAGTGGGGGACGATCCAGCAGTATTGCACGCAGTGTCACAACGCCACGGACTGGGCCGGCGGGGTCGCCTTCGACGTGATGACGGCCCAGCAAATCCCCGCCAACGCGAAAGTCTGGGAAGACGCGATCGTCAAGCTCCGCGGCGGGTTCATGCCGCCCCCGAGCGCGAAGCAGCATCTCGATCCCATCGCCAGCGAGGGCCTCGTCTCCTGGCTCGAGAGCACGCTCGACACGGCAGAGGCCGACCCGCACGCCGGCCGTGTCCCGCTGCAACGCCTCAATCGCCGCGAGTACGGCGATGCCGTGCGCGACCTCTTGGGCCTCGATGTCGATGTTTCCGCATTGCTGCCTGCCGATGCAGTGAGGGACGGTTTCGACGACAACGCCATGACGCTGCAGGTGTCGCCCTCGTTCGTGGATCAGTACGTCTCGGCCGCGCGCGAGGTAGCGGAGCTCGCGGTAGGTGACCCGAAGGCCCCTGCCGTGACGACCACCTACGGCAACGTCGCGGACATGGTGATCTCGTTGCCGCCGCGCGGCAGGCCCGGCGAGGGTTCGCAGGAGCACTACGAGGAGGGCATGCCGTTCGGCACGCGCGGCGGCATCAGCTTCCTCAGCACCTTTCCGGCGGACGGGGAGTACGTGCTGACAATCGGCGACATGGCGCTCGGCCGCGACGTGCCGCGGATGGAGTTCAGGAACACCGTCGTGGCGCTGCTCGACGGCAAGGAGTTCTACCGGACCGAAATCGGCGACGACGCGGACGACAAGGCGATCGACCAGCGGCAGCAAGCGGCGGTCGACGCCATCAACGATCGGTTGCGGAACATCCACTTTCACGCCACCGCCGGGCAGCACCGCATCGCAGTGACGTTCGTGCAGCGCAGTTTCGCCGAGAGCGACTCCCGCATTCGATCGCTGGAGCTCGATGGAGGGCAGGGCCGCGTCCAGGCCGTTCACGCCCTGCAGATTCGCGGGCCGGTCACCGTGACGGGGATGAGCGACTCACCCTCGCGGGCGAGGATATTCATCTGCCACCCCGTGCGGCCGCAGGACGAGGAGTCCTGTGCGCGCAAGATCATCGCAACGCTTGCGCGGCGTGCGTTCCGCCGCCCGGTGACGGACGAGGACATGCATCTTCTGACGGCGTTCTACGAGGCCGGGCGCCGGGAGTCGGGGTTCGAGGGCGGCGTGCGCGATGCGTTGAGCGCGATTCTGGCGAGCCCGTTCTTTCTCTATCGTGCGGAATCCATGGGCGAGGTCGGCGCCGGCGGAACGCTGAGCGATCTGGCGCTCGCCTCGCGCCTGTCGTTCTTCATCTGGGGGAGCCTGCCCGATGACGAGCTGCTCGGTCTCGCCCAGCGTTCCGAGTTGAGCAGGCCCGACGTGCTCGCGCGGGAGGTCCGCCGCATGCTCGCGGATCCCCGGGCGAAGTCCCTGGTCACGGGCTTCGCGTTCCAGTGGCTCGACATTGACGCTCTGGATGAGATCGTCCCAGACCGCCGGCTCTTCCCGGAGGCGAGCGGCATTCTCGATCCCCGGCCGATGTTTCGCGAGGAGCTGCGGCTCTTCATCGACAGCGTGCTGCGCAGCGACCAGCCGGTCACGGCGCTGCTGACCGCCAACTACACCTACCTCAACGAGCCGCTCGCGATGCTCTACGGCATCGAGAACGTCAAGGGCGGAGCCTTCCGGCGCGTCGTCCTCGCGGACTCCAAGCGCGACGGCCTGCTCGGCAAGGGCGGGATTCTGATGCTCGCGTCCAACCCTGACCGCACCTCGCCCGTGCGGCGCGGGGCCTGGATCCTCGAGAAGATCATCGGCTCGCCGCCGCCCACCCCGCCGCCGAACGTGGGCAAGCTTCCGGACAGCGTGCGGGGCAGGCCCGCGACGATGCGCGCGCGGCTGGCGATGCACAGCGTGAATCCGAGCTGCCACTCGTGTCACGGCGTGATCGATCCGCTCGGCCTCGCGCTCGAGAACTTCAACGCGATCGGGCAGTATCAGGCCCGCGACCCGCTCACCCACAAGATGCTCGACACCTCGGGAAGGCTTCCGGACGGCACCCGGATCACGGGCCCCGATGATCTGCGGCGCGCGCTCGCGGCGCGGCCCGAGCAATTCGTCCAGACCCTCACCGCTGAGTTGATGGCCTACGCGCTCGGCCGCAGCCTCGACTATCGCGACATGCCGACCGTGCGGCGCATCGTGCGCGCGGCGGCGCACGACCACTACCGATTTGCGGATATCGTCCTGCAGATCGTTTCCAGCGATGAATTTCGCAAGCGCGATGCGGCGAGCCCGGTTCCCGCACCGGCGGTGAAGAGCGCGTCGCTCCGCGAGATCTCGCCCCAGAACGGAGGCAGCTAGCCATGTTCCTGACCAAGAAGCATCTTTCCCGCAGGGCTGTCCTCCGCGGCGCGGGCGTATCCATCGCGCTGCCCTTGCTCGACGCCATGATTCCCGCAGGCACCGCGCTCGCAAAGACCGCGGCGGCGGCCAGGCCGCGGCTCGGCTTCGTCTACTTTCCGCACGGCGCGGTGCAGCAGTACTGGACGCCGAAGGGGACCGGCCCGAATTTCGAGTTCAGCCCGATCCTGAAGCCCCTCGAGCCGCTCCGCGATTACCTGACCGTCGTGAGCGGCCTGCGCAACAAGGGAGGGGAGAGCTCCAATCCGCACGGCATCATCGAGGAGACCTGGCTCTCGTGCGTCCATCCGCAGGACCGCAACGTCGCAACAGGCGCCGGTATCACGGCGGATCAGTTCGCCGCGCGTCACATCGGTCAGGACACGCCGCTACCGTCGCTCGAGATCTGCGGCGAGCCCGGCGGCTACAGCTCGCTCTCCTATCGCACGCCGACGCAGCAGCTGCCGATGGAGATCAATCCGCGCAAGGTCTTCTTCGAGATGTTCGGCGAGGGCGACACGAGCGCGCAGCGGCGCCAGATCCTCGAGCAAACGGGAAGTCTGCTCG
>JASHTA010000300.1 GCA_030040795.1 Gammaproteobacteria bacterium
AGACGCCTTCCTGGCAGACGGAGAGATCGTGACGCTCCCGGCTGCCATCGAGGTGAATCGAGAACGTGAGGTACGGGGAGGGCCGATAGTCGTCGATGTGCTTCGCGAGGAGGATCGCGTTGGTGCAGAGGTAGACGAACTTCTTGCGGGCGATGATGCCCGCGACGATCTGCGGCATCTCCTTGTGGATGAGCGGCTCTCCGCCCGGGATGGAGACGATCGGCGCGCCGCATTCGTCCACGGCGGCGAGCGCATCCTCGAGGCTCACGCGCTTCTGCAGGATCTCCTTCGAGTAGTCGATCTTCCCGCACCCGGCGCAGGCGAGATTGCATTGGAACAGCGGCTCGAGCATGAGCACGAGCGGGTAGCGCTTCTGCCGGCGCAGCTTGCGGCCCGCGATGTAGCGCGCCACCCGATACTTTTGCAGCAACGGTATACCCACGGCGTTAAGCTCCGGCTCGCCACTGCGGCGCTTGAAGCTCGCCGCGATAATCGCGCCAAATGCGCGCCCACTCCAGTCTGAACCAGGGGGTGAACTGCGAGGCGGCGGCTTCGGCCATCTCCGCCTGAAGCGCCTGCGGCGCCACCCAGCGCCATCCCGCGATCTCGTTGCGGTTGATCTTGAGCGGACCGTCGTAGCAGCCGACGTAGACCGAGCACAGCTCATGCTCGGCGCCGGCCGAGCCATATTGAGCCCTATACTGGAACTTGTAGAGGTAGCGCAGCGGGCAGCGGATGCCGAGCTCCTCGTGCAGGCGCCGATGGATCGCAGTCTCCATAGATTCGTTGTGCCGTGGGTGGCTGCAGCAGCTGTTCGACCAGTAAAGCGGCCACAGGAGCTTGCCGGCCGCACGCTGCTGCAAGAGCAGCTCGCCGGCGACGTTGAAGATCAGGAGCGAGAAGGCACGATGCAGAACCCCCTCTCCGGCATGGCACTGCGCCTTGCTCAGGTGGCCGACTTCCCGGTCCCACTCGTCGACGAGGATCAGCGGCTCGGAATCGGCCGCGATATCGGCGCAGGCGCCGCCCAGGCTGGCCCGAAGATTATGCATCGAACGACATCCCCTCGCCGCGGCACACAAGAGCCGAAGCCGACGGATCGAACCGACGCCCCGGATGCGCACGTTGAGCACGTGTGTTGCAATTCGCATGCCCATGATAACTGCGAGCCAAACGTCTGCGCCAGCACTTGACAGCCGAGCGTCGCGTGCAGGCCACACCCGTGATGTAAGGGCGCAGAAAGCCCGCGGCGGCAGCATGTGCAGCCCATGAGAAACGCGATAGCCTCCGTCTTGCTCGGCTGGTGTGGCGTCAGCGTCACAGCCGCCGCCATGGGTTACGGTATGCTGGCCGCAGTCACGGTGCTGCTGTGGCGCTACAGGAACGCGCGCCGGAGCAAAGCGCGAGCGCCCGAAGCGACGCCCGCGGTGACGGTTCTCAAGCCCCTTTGCGGCGCGGAGCCGCAGCTCTACGCGTCGCTGCGGTCGTTTTGCGATCAGACGTGCTCGCGCTTCCAGATCGTCTTCGGCGTACGCGATCCGCACGATCCCGCCCTCGCCGTTGTGCGCCGGCTACAGCGGGAGTTTCCGGAGCGCGAGCTCGATATTGCGATCGATGCGACCCAGCACGGCAGCAGCCTGAAGGTGAGCAATCTCCTCAACATGGTGCGGCTCGCGCGGCACGATCACCTCGTCGTGGCAGACAGCGACGTGCGCGTTCCACGCGACTATCTCGCCCGGGTCGTCGCGCCGCTCGCCGACCCGCGAGTCGGCATCGTCACCTGCCCGTATCTGGGCCGCGCCCGGCGCAGCCTCTGGTCGCTGCTCCTCGCCTCGTTCATCAACGACTGGTTCATGCCGTCGGTGTTCGTGGCGGCGACGCTCGGTTCGCGCGCCTTTGCCTTCGGCGCGACCATCGCGATCCGGCGCACGACGCTCGAGGCGATCGGCGGCTTCCAGGCGATCGCCGATCAGCTCGCCGACGACTACCGGCTCGGCGAGCTCACCCGCCGGGCGGGACTGAAGACCGTGCTCTCCGAGGTCGTCGTCGAGACCTGCGTGGACGAGGCGAGCGCCCTCGACCTGGTCCGCCACGAGCTGCGCTGGCTGCGCACCATTCGAGCGGTGCGTCCGGGCGGCTACGCCTCCTCGTTCATCACCTTCGCCTTGCCCATTGCCGTGCTCGGGTGCCTCATCGCCGAGTCGGCCGGCCGGCTGGGGACGGACATCGCGCTCGCGATGCTCGCGATCACCGGTGCCGCGCGACTCCTGCTACACTTTACCGTTCGCAAGCCTCGTTCCGCGTTATGGCAGCTTTGGGTATTGCCGCTCAATGACTTGCTCGCTTTCACGCTCTGGTGCTGGGGGTTCGTCTCGCGCCGCGTGCACTGGCGGCAAGCCCGCTACCGAGTCGCCCGGGACGGCTCTGCGCAGCCGATCGCATGAGCGGGCCCGCGCCGCGCCCCATTCCGGCATTTAGGACCACGGTGAAGACCTTATTCCTGCATCCCCCCTCGTTCGACGGTTTTGACGGCGGCGCCGGCTCCCGCTACCAGGCGAAGCGCGAGATTCGCTCGTTCTGGTACCCGACGTGGCTCGCGCAGCCCGCCGCGCTCGTGCCGGGCAGCCGCTTGATCGACGCGCCGGCGGACGGACTCTCGTTGAACCAGATTGCCCCTCTTGCGCGGGACTACGACCTCGTCGTTCTGCACACGAGCTCACCCTCCTTCCCGACCGACGCCCACGTCGCGGAGCGGCTGAAGGAGGAGAACCCACGCCTCACGATCGGCATGGTCGGCGCCAAGGTCGCCGTCGACCCCGAGGGCTCGCTTGGAGCCTCTCGCGCGATCGACTTCGTCGCGCGAGAGGAGTTCGACTACACCTGCAAAGAGGTCGCCGAAGGCCGCCCGCTCGATACGGTTCTCGGCTTGAGCTATCGCATGCCCGACGGCCGCATCCGCCACAACGATGCGCGCCCGATGATCGCCGACATGGATGCGCTGCCCTGGGTGTCGCCGGTCTACAAGCGCGATCTCACCATCGAGAACTACTTCATCGGCTATCTCCAGCATCCCTACGTGTCGTTCTACACGGGACGCGGCTGCCGCTCGAAGTGCACCTTCTGCCTGTGGCCGCAAACGGTCGGAGGCCACCGGTACCGCGTGCGCTCCCCGGCGAGCGTCATCGAGGAGGTGCGCTGGATCAAGGAGAGCCTTCCTCAGGTGAAGGAGATCTTCTTCGACGACGATACGTTCACGGATTTCAAGCCGCGGGTGGAGGAGATCGCGCGCGGCCTCGGCAAGCTCGGGGTCACCTGGTCGTGCAACGCCAAGGCGAACGTGCCTTACGAGACGCTGAAGATCATGAAGGACAACGGCCTGCGGCTGCTGCTCGTCGGCTACGAGTCCGGCAACGACCAGATCCTGCACAACATCCGCAAGGGCCTGCGCACCGACATCGCGCGCCGCTTCACGAGCGACTGCCGCAAGCTCGGCGTCATCATCCACGGCACGTTCATCCTCGGGCTGCCCGGTGAGACGGTGGAGACGATCCGCGAGACCATCCGGTTCGCGGTGGAGATCAATCCGCACACCATCCAGGTGTCGCTCGCGGCGCCTTATCCGGGCACGCAGCTCTACCGCGAAGCGGTCGAGAACGGCTGGCTCAAGGAGAACGAGAGCCTGAATCTGGTGAATGCGCAAGGCGTGCAGCTCTCGCCCATCAGCTACCCCCACCTCCCCGCGACGGAGATCTATCACGCCGTGGAGACGTTCTACCGGCGCTTTTACTTCCGGCCGCGCAAGATCATCGAGCTCACCGCCGAGATGATGGGAAGCTGGAACATGACCAAGCGCCGGCTGCGCGAGGGCGTGGAGTTCTTCCGTTTTCTCCGCGCGCGCGAGGCCTGAGGGCACCCGCATCTGCCCGCCAAAGCCAAGTTTCTGATCGTTACGGCCGACGACTTCGGGCTGCACGAGGCGGTCAACGAGGCCGTGGAGCAGGCGGCGCGCGCGGGCACGCTCACGGCAGCGAGCCTGATGGTCTCGGCGCCCGCAGCGGCGGATGCGGTGAGGCGCGCGCGGGCGCTGCCGCGCCTGCGCGTGGGGCTGCATTTGACGCTCGCGGATGGCCGCGCCGAGCTGCCGGCGCAGGCGATCCCGCATCTGGTCGACGAGGCAGGCCGCTTCCGCAGCCGCTCCGGCCTCGCGCTCGCGCTCGAGGGCTGGCGCTGGTTCGCCCTGCCGGCCGCGCGTCGCGAGCTGCGCGCGGAGATCCGCGCACAATTCGCGGCCTTCGAGCGCACGGGGCTCCCGCTCGACCATTTGAACGCTCACAAGCATCTGCATCTGCACCCGACCGTGCTGGCGTTGATCCTCGAAGTCGGCCGCGAGTTCGGGCTGCGCGCCGTACGCCTGCCTTCCGAGCCGCGATGGTTCGCGGGGCAGTCCGCCTCTTCAGCCGGGCTCGCGCCCTGGCTCGCGCTCATGCGCCGGCGGCTCGATGCGGCCGGCCTCGAGCGCAACGATCAGGTGTTCGGCATCGCGGCGAGCGGCGCCATGGATGAGGCGACGCTGCTCTCGATTCTCGCGCGGCTGCCCGGCGGCGCGACGGAGATCTACTTGCATCCGGCGACGCTCGCCGGGTGCGCGATCGTCGATACCATGACGGGGTATCGTCACACGGACGAGCTGGCCGCTCTCCTCTCACCGCGGGTGGCCGCCGCTATCGACCACTGCGGCGCGGCGCGCGGCGGGTTCCTCGATCTCGCCGCCGCGGGTAAGCTGCGCGCTCCGTGAGAGACGGCTTGAGGAGCGGGTTCAAGGCATGGGTGCCATCGTAGCGAGCGTCGACACGGACTCTCCGGAGCTGTGCGGTCCCCTGCCCCGGGGTCCCGTCCGCCCCGGCTCGGACGCGCACAGGATGCTTTTCTGCCGGACCCTGCTCGATACTTTCGATCCGTACAAGCCGGCCGTGATCGACTGGCCGCCGCTCGATGCCGACGCGCGGGACCGGCTCGTGAGCCTGCCCATCTGGGACATCGCGGTGCAGAACGAGGGCCGCGCGCGTCTCAACATCGCGACCTACGCGGCGACGCTCGGGGACCCGCTGATCAAGAAGGCGATCGAGCTCAACGCGTTCGAGGAAGGCCGGCACAAGCACGTGCTCTCCCACCTCGTCGCGGCCTATGGCATCACGCTCGAGCCCGAGCCGCAGTACGCTGTGCGGCGCGACCCCGAGTGGGCCTACCTGGTGACCGGCTACAGCGAGTGCATCGACAGCTTCTTCGCGTTCGGCCTGTTCGAGTCCGCGAAGCGCTCGGGATTCTTCCCGCAGGCGCTCGTCGAGACGTTCGAGCCCGTCATCCAGGAGGAGGCGCGGCACATTCTGTTCTTCGTCAACTGGGCCGCCTGGCACAGGCGGACGATGCCGCTCTGGCGGCGCGCCTTCTTCGAGCTCAAGGTGCTCGCGGTGTGGCTGTTTCTCATCTGGGAGCGCATCGGGCTCGCCCGCAACCTCGGCGGCGAGCGGCAGGACAACAACTTCACCGTGACCGGCGCCAAGTCGGTCGGGGACGACGTCGACGTTGCCGTCCTGGTCGACCTGTGCCTTGCCGAGAATGACCGGCGCATGGGCCGCTACGACTTGCGCTTGCTACGGCCACGCGCGGTCCCCGCGCTCACGCGCTTCGCACGGCGATTCATGCGCTCGCGGGCAAAGCGGGGCGCGTGAGATACCGTCTCCTCGCCGTCGCCCTCCTCGGAGTGGCTCTCGGCGTCTATCTCTTGAAATACGTCGGCTTCGCCGCCGTGCTCTCGGCGGCGACCGCGGTCGGATGGCACGGCTTTGCGCTGCTCTGCCTCTACAACCTCGCCCTGTTCGCGCTTCTCGGCAGCGCGTGGTACGTCCTCTTCCCCCAGCCGCCCCGTTGGTACCTGAGCCTCGTGATCTGGGCGCGCATGGTGCGCGACTCCGCCGGCGAGGTGCTGCCCTTCTCGCAGCTCGGCGGGATGGTGCTCGGCGTTCGCGCCGCGACCCTGCATCGCATGCCGGCGCCGCTCGCCTCCGGATCGATGATCGTCGATGTGACCACCGAGCTGCTCGCGCAGGTTGCCTACGCCGCGCTCGGCGTCGCGATACTCATCGTGCGCAGCCCGCACGGCGCGGGAGCGTCGTTGCGAACGACCGTTCTCGTCGCAGGTGTCGTGCTTGCGGCGGCCGGCGCCGGAGTGTTCATCGTGCTGCAGCTGCAGGGCCGGCGCCTCACGGAGAAAATGGCCGCGCGGCTGCTGCCCCCCGCGGCCGGCGCCGCAACGAAGTCGCTGGGCAGCGTACTCGACACGCTCTATCGCTCCCGCACACGGGTCGCCCTGTCCGCGACGGTGCATCTCGCAGGATGGATCGCAGGCGCCGTCGCCGCCTGGATCGCCTACCGGCTGATCGGCGTGAACGCCCAGTTGCCCGCCGTGATCGCGATTGAGAGCCTCGTGTACGCCGCGCGCAGCGTCGCCTTCGTCGTCCCCAATGCGCTCGGCGTGCAGGAGGCCGCCTACGCCGCGCTCGCGCCGCTCTTCGGCATCGGCGCCGAGTATGGGCTCGCCGTGTCGCTCATCAAGCGGGCGCGGGATCTGGCGATCGGCATTCCCGTGTTGCTGCTCTGGCAGGGCGTGGAAGGCCGGCGGGCGTTAGCAGACCGCCCCGGCTGACGGCACGCCTCCCCTTCGCCTCAGCCGAGGCAGCCGGCCTAACGCGAACGCGCGAGATATCCGTTCTCGCTGAACCATCGCACGGCGTCGGCGAGCGCGTCCCGCGGTGGACGCCAGCGATATCCGAGCTCGCGGACGGCCTTGGCGCTCGAGAAGAACATGTGCTTGCGCGACATGCGCACACCCTCGACGGTGATGCGCGTCGGCCGGCCGCTGATTCTCGAGCAGGCCTCCGCGATGTGCGCGAGCGGCAGCACGAGCGAGTGAGGCAGGCGGATGCGGGGGGGCTTGCGCCCAACGAGCTCCGCGATGAGAGCCAGGATGGCCACGAGCGGCATGTCGGTACCGCCGAGGATGTAGCGCTCGCCCGAGCGCCCGCGCTCGAGCGCAAGGAGGTGCCCCGCCGCTATGTCGTCGACGTGCGCCACGTTGAGGCCCGTGTCGACGTAAGCGGGAGTTCTCCCACGCGCCGCGTCCACCAGAATCTGGCCGGTCGGGGTCGGCTTCACGTCCCCAGGGCCGATGGGAGTCGAGGGATTGACGATGACGACGTGCGCCTCCGACCGCGCCCAATCGCGCGCTACTTGCTCGGCGAGGAACTTCGAGCGCTTGTAGTGCCCGATCATGTCCTGCAGCCCGGCCGGGGTCGACTCGTCGCCCGGCGTCCCATCGGACGGCAGGCCGATGGTTGCGACGCTGCTCGTGTACACGATGCGCTCGACCCGTGCGCGCTGAGCGGCTTGCAGGATGTTGCGCGTGCCCTCGACATTGGTTTGATAGAGCCGATGCGGATCGTGAGCGCCGAGGCGGTAGTCCGCCGCGGCGTGGAACAGCGCGTCGCAGCCGGAGAGCGCGCGCTCGAGCGAGGCGCCGTCCGCAAGATCGCCGAAGACGACGTCCACCGGCAGCTCGCGCAGGTTGTGCCGATTGGAGTTGCTGCGGAGCAGGCAGCGCACGCTCCAGCCGCGCTCGACGAGCGCCCGCGCGATGGCCGAGCCGACGAAGCCGGATGCGCCGGTGACGAGCGCCTTCATGGCGCGCCGGCCGCGAGCGCGAATGCCGTGAGCGCGCCCGAGCGCGCGATCCCTCGCAGCGAGCGCTGCGCGGCTCCATAACGGCGCGCCAGTCGCAGGAGCGCGGCGAGTCCGGCCGGCTGCAAGACCATGCGGCCGATGAGCCGGCCGGGCGACAATTGTCCTGCGGAGTCCATCAGGTCCGCGAGCGCGGGCGGCAGCTCATCCCTCGCCGTATCGACGATCACCCGCACGGCGATGAAGGGCACTCCATGAGCCATGGCCACCTCCCCGATCGCAAAGCTCTCCATGTCCACGGCAGCGGCCTGCGTGTCGCGGAACGCCATCGTCTTGTCGGCTGCCGCGCCGAGCGGACGCGCACACGTCAGCAACCGCCCC
>JASHTA010000301.1 GCA_030040795.1 Gammaproteobacteria bacterium
CAGAGCCATGAACTGGGGCATGGGAGCGGATGGTATCTTGTTCTGGTGGCTGATGCTGGCGCCTCGCCGCGCCCAGGGATCCGCCGCGATCGGCTATGCGGCGAGGATCCTGATCGTCTGCCTGGTGGCGCTGCCGCAGATCCTGCTCGGAGCCTACATCGCGCTGCACGGGGCCGTTCTGTTTGACGTCTATGCCATTTGCGGCCGCGCCTGGAGCTTGAGCCCCCTCACCGATCAGCAGATCGGCGGGCTGCTCACCTGGATCCCGGCCGCGATGATGTCGGGCGTCGCCATGCTCGTGATTCTTCGCCGCCTGATCATCGAGGACGCCGAGCGGCACGCGCCGGCTCGACTGCCGCAAACCGCAAACCGGGGAATGTGATGTTGCCGATCAGAAGAGTGCTGCCGGGACTGCTCGCGCTGTGCCTGGCCGTTGCAGCCTGCGGAACGAGGGGGCCGCCGTACGCGCTTCAGAACGTGAGCGGCCTGCTCCCGCGGCTGCGGTTTCAGCTCACGGACCAGGACGATCGGCTCGTCACCGCGAGCGACTACCGGGGCAAGATCGTCCTGATGTACTTCGGCTACACGCATTGCCCGGACGCCTGTCCCACGACGCTCGCAACGCTCGCGACGGCCATCCGCAGCCTCGGTGCGGACGCCGCGAAGGTGCGAGTGCTGTTCGTCAGCGTCGATCCGAAGCGCGACACGACTGCCGTGCTCAAGAGCTATGTGAGCTTCTTCGGCCCGCAGTTCGTCGGGCTGCGCGGGGACGGCGCCGAGCTCACCGCGCTCAGCAAGCGCTACCGTATCGCCTACCATCTCGAGCCGCCGGACCGCTACGGGAACTACACCGTGGACCACAGCAGCGCGGTCTTTGTCTTCGACGGGACCGGGCGGGTTCGGCTGCTCGGAAGCGAAACCGACGGTGCCGCGAAAATCGCGCAGGATCTACGCCGGCTCGTGGCCCGCTGACCCGGTCCTGCGCCGGCTCTCGAGCGGCGCTTGACCTTCCACCCGCTGGATGGCCTATATAGGTTCCAGTAGGCTGGAAGCCTCACTGGCGTGGGGTGGCGGAAGAATGGCTGATGGCTGAGAGAGTCGAGCTGTCGATCTCGGGCATGACGTGCGCGAACTGTGCGGGCCGGGTCGAGAAGGCTCTGGCGGGGACGCAAGGGGTGGCGCGTGCCTCGGTGAACCTGGCAACGGAGAGAGCTTCCGTCGAGGGCCGCCTCGGCGAGCTGAAGCCGGCCGACCTGCTCCTTGCCGTTCGCCGGGCAGGATACGACGCCGAGCTGCTGTCCGGGGACGCCGACCGCGACCGGCAGATCCTCGCGGCCGAGCAGGAGCGAATCCGGCGCGAGGCCTGGCGAGTGGCGGCGGCGAGCGCGCTCAGCGCGCCGCTGCTGCTGCCGATGCTCGGTGCCGGGCTGCCTGGCTGGTTGCAGCTCGCGCTCGCAACGCCCGTGCAGCTCGTCATCGGCGCGCGATTCTATCGCGCCGCGTGGAAGGCGTTGCGCGCCTTCGCGGGGAACATGGACGTACTCGTCGCGCTCGGCACATCGGCGGCCTATCTTTACAGCCTCTATCTGTTGATCACGGCGCCGCCGGGCGCTCACCTGTACTTCGATGCGTCGGCGATCGTCGTCGCGCTCGTCGTGACCGGCAAATGGCTCGAGGCGCGCGCCAAGCGGTCCGCGACCGCTGCCATTCGCGCGCTCGTGTCGTTGCGGCCGGCGCGCGCGCGCGTGCAGCGCGAGGGCGAGGAGATCGACTTGCCGGCGAGCGCGGTGGCGCCGCATGACGTGGTGGTGGTCCGGCCCGGCGAGAGGTTGCCGGTTGACGGTATCGTGCTGAGCGGCACCAGCACGGTCGATGAGCAGCTGCTGACGGGTGAGAGCCTGCCCGTCGCAAAGACGCCGGGCGACCGGGTGACGGGCGGCTCGATCAATGGCAACGGACGGCTCCGCATCGAGGCGACCGCGGTCGGCGAGCAATCGACGCTGTCGCGGATCATCGCATTGGTCGAGAGCGCTCAGGCCGGGAAGGCTCCCGTGCAGAGGCTCGTCGATCGTGTCGCGGCGTGGTTCGTGCCGTTCGTGCTGGTCGTGGCGCTCGCCGCCTTCGCGGGCTGGTGGCTCGTCGCAGGCGACCTTGCCGCCGCCGTCGTGGCCGCGGTGTCGGTGATGGTCATCGCCTGTCCTTGCGCTCTTGGCCTTGCAACGCCGACGGCCCTCCTGGCCGGCACGGGAGCCGCGGCTCGCGCGGGCATTCTGATACGGGACATCGAGGCGCTCGAGTGCGCGCATCGGCTCGATACGGTCGTGCTCGACAAGACGGGCACGCTCACCGAAGGCAAACCCGCGGTGACCGAGATCATCGCGAGCCGCATCGGCCGGACCGAGCTTCTGAGGCTTGCCGCCGCCGCGCAGAAGGGTAGCGAGCATCCACTCGCGCAAGCCGTGCTGGCCGAGGCGGCGGCGCTCGAGCTCCCCGTGCTCGATGAGTTCAAGGCGTTTCCGGGGCAGGGCTTGACGGCAACGGTGGGTGGGCGGCGGATCGCGGTCGGCAATCGGAGCCTCATGCAGGAGTGGCACGTCGGCACGGAAGCGGCCGACTCGCAGGCAACCGACACGCAGGTGGCTGACACGCAGGTGGCTGACACACAGGTGGCCGACACGCAGGCGGCGCAGCTCGGGCAGCAAGCGGCTCGGCTCGAGGCGCAGGGACGAACGGTGATGTGGATCGCCTTGCTCGAGCCCCGACCGCAGGCGGTCGGCGTCATCGCGGTGGCGGATCCGCTGAAGCCGACGGCGAAAGCCGCCGTCGAGCGCCTGCACGAGATGGGTCTTGCGACGGTGCTGCTCACCGGCGACAACGAGCAGACCGGTGCGGCGGTTGCTGCCCAGCTCGGCATTCAACGCGTCATCGCCGGAGCGCAGCCGGAGGGCAAGGAAGCCGAAGTGCGGCGGCTGCAAGCGCAGGGGCGATGCGTCGGAATGGTCGGGGATGGCGTCAACGATGCGCCGGCGCTCGCGGCGGCCGACATCGGGATCGCCTTGGGATCGGGCGCCGATGTCGCCATGCAGACGGCGGGCATCACGCTGATGCGCGGAGATCCGCGACTGATCGCCGAGGCTATCGGGGTGAGCCGCGCCACGTACCGGAAGATCCGGCAGGGCCTGTTCTGGGCGTTCATCTACAACGTCGTCGGCATGCCTGCGGCGGCGCTCGGCATGTTGAGTCCCATCATCGCGGGAGGCGCGATGGCGCTGTCGTCCTTGAGCGTCGTATCGAACGCGCTGCGGCTGAGGAGCTGGAGGCCCGCGCTGGAGAGGGGCGGTGAGAGTCGCTGACGGCATGACCATCGGTGAGGCGGCATCCCGATCCGGCGTGCCGCGCAAGACGATCCGTTTCTACGAGGACATCGGGCTGATCGAGCCTGCGAAGCGCTTCGCGAACCGCTACCGCCGGTACGATGGTCACGACGTTCAGACGCTCCGCTTCATTCATCGGGCTCGCAACCTCGGGTTCTCGATCGGGGAGGTCGGCGAGCTGCTCGCGCTGTATCGAGACCGCCGCCGCGCGAGCAGCGACGTGAAGCGGCTCGCGCTCGCGCACGTCGAGCGGCTCGACCGCAAGATCGCCGAGCTCACGGCCGTCCGCAACACCATTGCCGATCTGGCGCGGCGCTGCCGCGGTGACCACCGCCCGGAATGTCCGATCATCGAAGAGCTCGAGGCGCCGGCCAAATGATGCGCCCTCGGGAGACTCGCGCGATGGGATCTCGGCGCCGCTTCGTGCAAGGTCTCGCGAGCGGGGCGCTCGCGGCGTCCACCGGCGCGCGGAGGTTGGCGTGGGCTGCGATGCCGCCGCCTGCCGAGCTGTCCGGCACGGACTTTCATCTGCAGATCGGCGCGCGCGAGGTGGCCTTCAGCGGCAGCAGGCGCATCGCGACAGTCGTGAACGGACAGATACCCGCGCCGCTGCTGCGCTGGCGCGAAGGTGACACAGTGACGCTGCGAGTCACCAACCGCTTGCGCGTGCCGAGCTCCATTCACTGGCACGGCGTGCTGGTCCCGACGCAGATGGACGGCGTGCCCGGGTTGAGCTTCGATGGCATCCGGCCGGGGGAGACTTTCGTCTACCGCTTCCAGGTGCGCCAGTCCGGAACGTACTGGTATCACAGCCACTCGGGGTTCCAGGAGCA
>JASHTA010000302.1 GCA_030040795.1 Gammaproteobacteria bacterium
TGTTCGAGCGCGACGATCGCGGTGAAGCCGTCATCGACTGGGACTTCATCCGTACCCACACCAGCGGCCTCGAGGCTGTGCGCGACGAGGCTGCGGCCCAGTCCTGGGCCGACATCGTCGAGGCTTCCGGAGCAAGTGAGGAGCAGATCCGCCGCGTGGCCGAGATCTACATCCGCTCGCGCGCGACGATGCTCTGCTATGGGATGGGCCTGACCCAGCACCAGGAAGGCTCCCGGCTGCTTCAGCAGACCGTGAACCTGCTGCTGCTGCGAGGCAACTTCGGCAAGCCCGGCGCCGGCATCGCGCCCATTCGCGGCCATTCGAACGTCCAGGGCGATCGCACCGTCGGCATCGACGAGCAGCCTTCCCAGGCGTATCTCGATCGCCTGCGCGAGGTATTCGGCTTCGAGCCGCCGCGCGCGCCCGGTCATCACACCGTCGAATCCGTCGAGGCGATGCTCAACGGTACGGCCCAGGTCTTCATCGGCATGGGAGGCAACTTCGTCCGGGCGGTGCCCGATACCGAGCGCTCCTATACCGCCATGCGCAAACTGGCCTTGACGGTGGGTATCTCGACCAAGCTCAACCGCGGCCATCTCGTGCATGGCCGCGACGCGCTCATCCTACCGGTGATCTCCCGCTCGGAGACCATCCGGACATCGGCGGGCGAGCAATTCGTCACCATCGAGGACTCGGTGGCCAAGGTGACGGCATCCCGAGGAGTCTTGGAGCCCGCAAGTCCCCACCTGCTCCCGGAGGTGGAGATCGTCTGCCGCATGGCGCTCGCGACGTTGCCGAACAGCAAGGTCACGTGGAAGCGCTACATGCAGGACTACACCCTCATTCGCGACAAGATCGCCGAGGTCTACCCCGAGATCTTCAGCGACTTCTCCGAGAAGATCCGAAATCCCGAGGGGTTCCATCTCGACGTGCCGCCGCGCCGCCTGGTCTGGCCGACGCCCAACGGCAAGGCGAACTTCCTGCTCTTCCCAGGCCTCGCCGTGAACGCTCCGGTCGCCGACCCGTCCATGTTGAGATTGGCCACGGTGCGCTCGCACGACCAGTTCAATACCACGGTCTACAGCTACAACGACCGCTATCGCGGCGTGTACAACGATCGCATGGTGCTCTTCATGAATGCGGAAGACCGGACCGCGAGAGGACTCGAGCCGCGGAGCCGTGTCGCGCTGGAAACCATTGCCGACGACGGCGTGCGGCGTCGCGTGGAGGGATTGACGGTCCTCGACTATCCCATGCCGCGCGGCGCGGTGGCGGGATACTATCCCGAGCTCAACCCGCTGCTGCCCCTCGAATACTACGACAAGTTGAGCGGTACGCCGGCCGCAAAGTCGATCCCGGTGCGCGTCGTCGCCTCCTGAATGAAGGCCTGTACGTATCTGACACGACAGCGTCGGTCGCTCGGCGCCATCGCCGGGTGCTTCGAGCCGATTTATCGGACGTGATGGTGCCTGGGCATCTCGATCCAGTGATCCTGGCGCGCGCGCAGTTCGCGTTCACCGTCTCCTTCCATTTCATCTTCCCGTCCCTCTCGATTGGGCTCGCGAGTTACCTGGCCGTGCTCGAAGCGCTGTGGTTGAAAACGCACCAGAGTGTCTACTCCAACCTCTACCGCTACTGGCTCAAGATCTTCGTCATCGCGTTCGGGATGGGCGTCGTCTCGGGCGTTGTGCTGTCCTATCAGTTCGGCACGAACTGGTCGGTCTTCGCCGACAAGACAGGCCCGATCGTCGGCCCGCTGATGGCCTACGAGGTGATGACCGCCTTCTTCCTGGAGGCGGGCTTTCTCGGCGTGATGCTCTTCGGCATCTCGAAGGTCGGCAAGGCAACGCACTGCTTCGCGACCTGCATGGTCGCGCTCGGCACGCTCATCTCGGCAACGTGGATCATCGCCGCGAACAGTTGGATGCAGACGCCGGTGGGCTTTGCGATCAATGCCAAGGGCCAGTTCGTCCCCGCCGGGTCCTGGCTGTCGATCATCTTCAATCCGAGCTTTCCCTTCCGGCTCGTTCACACCGTGATCGCATCCTATCTGACAACCTCGCTCCTGGTCGGGGCTGTGGGCGCTCCTTCGAGACCGACGGGACATTTGACCGACCGCGCGGAAGCGCATTCCGTTTCGCTCTGGCCCGCAGCGGTGGGTACCTCCTGGCCGTTGGAGACTGATACCAACAGAAGTACCCCCCGCAGCGCGAGATATCTTTGTACGAGATGAGACATTCCGAGAGGCCCTGAGCCGGAATGAGACTCGGCATGCCAGCGGCTTGGCGTTAACCCCTTCCCAAGTACATGATTTTAAAATAATTTATTGGCGGAGAGGGTGGGATTCGAACCCACGAACACCGGTGAAGATGTTACTGGAATTCCAGTCCAGCGCCTTCGACCGCTCGGCCACCTCTCCGATCAATGGGCTACTCGGAATACCTCGACACATAGACACATAGTTCTATCGGCGGCGGGGGCCGCTCCGGAGCCCGGCGCATGATACCCGATGTCAATCGGACGGCACCGACTTTGTCCGGGGCGTGGCGGGAGCTGCGGGGACCGCGGGCGTCGTGGGAGTCGCATAGAGCGGCGGCTCATCGAGGCAGGGGCCCGTCAGCTTTCGCGGGGGCGGCGCGGGCTCGTTGTAGTCGGGAATGTGCAGCGCGCTGTGGGTGTCCGGAGGATCGATGCCCGGTGGCACCCTGAGCGGGGCAATGCTCTGCGCACGGTCGTAGGGCTGGGGCTTGTTGCAGTCCTTCGCCTTGAACGCTCTTGGAATCGCATGGTGGCACGCCGCGAGCGCGACTGCAGCCGCAGCGCAGAGCACGGTGCGCCACAGCGCCGTCAAAAGAGAGGTCGTTGCAGTGGAGGCCGTCATAGTTTCGTCGTGATCCCGCTCAATGTGATCTCGCTCAATGGATAAGCTCATATGCGCGGCGCGCCGCCTTCCCTCAGGGCCGAGGCCACCGCCGCGTGATACCCCTCCGAGAGCTCCGTGAGCGGCAGGCGGATGCCGCGCTCGATGAGGCCCATGCGCGAGAGCGCCCACTTGACGGGGATCGGGTTCGCCTCGAGGAACAGTGCATGGTGCAAGCCGGAGAGAGCAGCGTCGAGCTGTGCGGCCTTGTCCCGCTCACCGCGCGCCGCAGCCGCTATCATCTCCGACATGGCACGAGGAGCGACGTTGGCAGTGACCGAAATCACGCCCCCCGCGCCGGCGAGCACGCTTTCTCGGGCCGTGGCATCGTCGCCGCTCAATATGTCGAAGCCCTGCCGGCAGACCCCCTTCAGCTCGCGAATGCGCCCGACCTGCGCAACGGCCTCTTTGACCGCCACGATCTCGCGAAGTTGCGACAGGCGCGCGACCGTCTCCGGCAGCATGTCGACGGCGGTGCGGGAAGGGACGTTGTACGGAATCAGAGGCACGCGTGTCGCCCGGGCAGCCGCCGCGAAATGCCGATACAGGCCCTCCTGCGTCGGGCGATTGTAGGCGGGCGTGACCAAGAGCAGCGCATCGACCGGAAGCTCGGAAAGCCATCGGACGCGCTCGACGGTCGCCGCAGTGCTGCTCGTGCCGGCTCCCACCACGATGGGAATCCGCCGCGCGGCCTGCTCGCATGCCCGCTCGGCGAGCTCTTTGAGCTCCCCGTCCGTGAGTGTCGCCGACTCGCCCGTCGTGCCGCCTACGACGATGCCGCTCGTGCCGTTCTGCAGGTGAAAATCGATGAGGCGCGACCACGCGGGAAGATCGAGCGCGCCGTCCGCCCGCATCGGCGTCACGATCGCGACCAGGCTACCGGAGAACATGAGATTTCACGGGATCAGGATGCGGTCCAAGTGAGCCGGCGATGGTACGGTATTTTCACCGTCCGCGCCCGGTTTCCCCTCGCGGCTCGACCCGGTCCCCGCCTCGCAACGGGCTGCCGCTCCCGGTAAACTGCCGTGCGAGCAAGGAGAACCGCCCGGAGATGAAGCAACACCTCGCCGTTTCGGCGATCGGCAGCGACCGCACGGGAATGGTCCACGAGCTGACGCGTGTCGTGACCGAATGCGGGGGTAACATCAGTGAGAGCCGCATGGCGAACCTCGGCTCGGAGTTCGCGATGCTGCTGCTGGTCTCGGGCAACTGGCATGCGCTCGCCAAGCTCGAAACCGAGCTCAAGCGCCTCGCCGAGACCAGCAATCTCAGCATCCATCTGCGCCGCACGGAGCCGAGGACCACGCGGACGGACATGCTGCCCTACTCGATCGACGTGGTCTGCCTCGACCAGACGGGAATCGTCTCCGGCCTCGCCGGCTTCTTCGCAACGCGCGGCATCGACATCGCGGAGGTCTCGACCCGCAGCTACCCCGCGGCGCACACGGGCGCGCCCATGTTCTCCGTGCAGATGATCGCGAACGTGCCGAGCCGCATCCATATCGCCCACTTGCGCGAGGAGTTCATGGAGTTCTGCGATTCGCTCAATCTCGATGCCATCCTCGAGCCGGTGAAGGCCTGAGGCCGCCGTGCCCACCGTCGCGCTCGGCAAGCCGGTACCGCCGTTCGAGCTGCCCTCGACGAGCGGCGAGCCGTGGAAGCTCGGCGCTGCGAGCGGCGGCAAGCTCGTCATCTACTTCTATCCGAAGGACATGACTTCCGGCTGCACGCTCGAGAGCCAGAGCTTTCGCGATCTGTATCCCGCCTTGCGCCGCGCGGGCGTGACAATCGTCGGGATCTCGCGCGACAGCCTCGCCTCGCACCTGAAATTCAAGGCGAAGGAGCGGCTGCCGTTCGAGCTGCTCGCCGACGAGGACGAGAAGGCCTGCCGGCTCTTCGATGTGATCAAGGAGAAGACCTTGTACGGGAGGAAGCACCTCGGCATCGAGCGCAGCACCTTTCTGATCGACGGCCGAGGCGTGCTGCGCCGGGAGTGGCGCAAGGTGAAGGTGCAGGGACACGCGGAGGAGGTCCTTGAGGCGGCGAAGTCTCTCTGAGACGGGGCCCGTCCCGGGCACGGAATCGGTCCCCGGCTCGGAGTCCGCTCCGCGCGCCGATGCGCGCCCGCGCCTGTTCGTGCTCGACACCAACGTGCTGATGCACGATCCCACCGCGCTCTTTCGCTTCGAGGAGCACGACATCTATCTGCCCATGGTCGTGCTCGAGGAGCTCGATGCGCACAAGAAGGGCCTGTCGGAGGCCTCCCGCAACGTTCGCCAGGTGAGCCGCTTTCTCGACGAGATGATGCGGGGCGCGACGAAAGAGCAGATCGACCGGGGCCTTGCGCTGCCGTCCGCCCACTCGGGCAATCACGGCAAGAAGGCCTCGGGCGGGCGGCTGTACTTCCAGACGCGCCAGCTCACGACCGCCCTGCCCGAGAGCCTCCCGGGGCAGCACGCGGACAACGCCATCCTCGCCCAGACGCTCGCGCTGCAGAACGAGAGTCCCGCCTCGCGGGTCACGCTCGTCTCCAAGGACATCAACTTGCGCATCAAGGCCTCGGTGCTCGGCGTGCACGCGGAGGACTACTACAGCGACAAGACGCTCGAGGACACGGATGTCATCTACTCCGGCATGAGCGCCCTGCCCTCCGACTTCTGGGAGCGGCACGGCAAGAACGTCCGCTCCTGGAAGGAGGCCGACCGGACGTTCTACGAGGTGCAGGGACCGCTCGCGCGCGAATGGCAGGCGAACCAAGGCCTCTATGAGGACGGCGAGCGCGGCATGGAGGGCATCGTGCGCCGCCTCTCGGGGGATACCGCCGTCGTCGAGCTCATGCGCGACTACCGCAACGAGCGCCACAGCGTCTGGGGCATCACCGCGCGCAACCGCGAGCAGAACTTCGCGCTCAATTTGCTGCTCGATCCGCAGATCGACTTCGTCACCATCCTCGGTCCGGCCGG
>JASHTA010000303.1 GCA_030040795.1 Gammaproteobacteria bacterium
GGCGTTCGTATTCCGAAACGAAAAAGCCGCTCACATGGAGCGGCTTAATCGACAAAATGGCTATGGTTTAAGCGTCAGGTCCCGTAGTCATGTGACTCTCCCAGGCGTCACTAGCGCCGCTAATCTAGCTGAACTCTATAGTACTAAACAACAGAAATCGGCATTAGTTCCTCTAGGCGCTTTCTGACGCATCTCACAGTACGTCGCGGTACAGCATAACTTCCGCCGCCGCTATGGATACTAGCGAGACCCAAGGCCGTAGCTTCTGAAAATTCCGGCTCGTAGGAGTTATCACACCGCTGCTCCTGCTGTCCTTGCCATGTGACAGCGCGTTGCGGATGTCTCGGATGGCTTTGTGAAATATGTCCACGCCCTTTGCTTCAAAGGTTGCTTCCGTGGCCTCCGGCGCAATTAGAGCACCTAGCTCAAACCCACCATCGAACTTCGTCACGCCGGAAAAGGCGCTCTTATTTTCTTTGATTTCGCGCCATAGAAGAGACGGCTTCACGATTTCCCTTAGCAACGTCTCGCACTTCTGAAAGTCCTCCAACTTTGACCGCTGGAGCGCGTCCATTACCTGATTTGTTATAGCACTCAACTCTGATACCGCATGCGGTGCTGCTAGTATGCGCTTTATATCCAGTCTTGCTTTCGACTCCAGGTGGGTAACTGACGCATATTCAATGATGCGGTAGCAATACAAAAACTGACGCGCGTTATCTCCCTGGCGAGACGCGTCCCACAAGATCAGCATTACGTCATCGATTTCTCTCGCGTTGATGTGCGTAGGAAAGCTCTCGTATGGATAGCGCGTCTGCGGCTTTAGGGATTCCGCTTCCTTCGGATAGTAAACAAGCACGACCGGAGAAATTGAATCATAGTATTTGAGATAGAAATTCAAGTGATTAACCAGATCCAAAATCTCGTCATTATCCCAATCAATATTGTCTATCCAAAAGGATAGCGCCTCAAACTTTGGGAGATTCGCACCCGTCTTTTCAGCCGAGGCAAGGAAGGAAAAGGGAACCAGATTTCTGAAGTTGGTGCTCGTGCTCGCGCCGGGAGCAAAGTGTTTCGCCACCACCAGGAGCTCTTTTGATGCCGCCTCAAATCGGCATGGATAACTTTTCTCCTTAAAACGAAACGTAAACTTGCGGCCCGGGATATCCGACCACGGTGGCGGCATAGGCAGTGCAGTCCATATAAATTCAAGCTTCTTTGTTTCCCTATGCCACAAGGCCGCAAGTTGCTGCGGCAGATATACGCCATTCAGCGCCGCCGCGAGTTCGGCGTGCTCAGTCGGTACCTGAATCAGAATGGACTCATCGCCCCAAGGGTTGGAAATCGACGCGCAGTGCTCTTTGTCCTTGCGAGCGGTAATCCTTGCTACGGAGTTGTTTGTCAGAAAGGGCTTAAAGATTTCTCTGACCGCGGCCAGTTCGTCACCATCTTCACCTGCCATTGCCCTTCGCTCCGTCGTCCGACTAACCTCAAGGATACGCCTAAGACGCGGCACGTCGAGCGGGCTAGAACCTCGACCGACCGATTTAGGCGGCAGCTGACGATCCTTCGTCATGAACGCGGTGTCGAACGCTGCTTTGCACTCTGCTCGTCGCCGACGTCGGTATTCGCGTTGGTACTTCGCACGGCAGGGGCCACTGGTTCGATCCCAGTACCGCCCACCATCCGGAATCGCGCCGGCGGCATTGACTCTCCGGCCGTGCGGCCGGTCCCCCCCGCGCGCATTCAGTGTAGCGTTCAATAAGGGTCCCACGGCGAGAAGCGGCGAGAATCCCCGCCTCAGAGCAACTGGCTCAAGAATGTGCGCGCGGGAACAACCACCGGATCAGTCCGAGCGAATCGGAAAGCCTGTCGTCGCCATTCTTAGCCTCGACGAGTACCCACGGTTTGCGATCGCGCACGATCAGGAAATCGACTTCTCGCCGAGATCCTGCAATCTCGACACGTCTCGCAAATCCCCTTTGGTCAGTTGATCCTGGCGTAGAGCCCTCCAGCGGTGCGTGAACCTCCTGTCGCGCTTGAGGAACGGCTCTGGAAACGTCCCGCGCGGTTACGCCGCGTTCGCCAATCGACCGCCCGTCATCGGCGTTCGTACGCCCGTCGTGAGCGGGAACGTAATCGGCAGTGCGTAGGCCGTGCGGACGGCCAGATACGCGAAGCATTCGGCCTCGACAGCATCGCCGCGCCAACCGACCGTCTCGCCCAGCACGGGCTCGACGTGCGCGCGTTCGCGAATGGCATCGATGATCGCCGGATTCCTGCGCCCGCCTCCGCAAACAATCAGCTTCTCGGGCCGCTGCGGCAAGCGGTCGAGCGCCCTGCAGACGGTAGCCCCGATCGAGGCGGTCAGCGTTGCGGCGCCATCCGCGGCGCTCAATCCGCTCACGACCGTCGCCG
This sequence comes from Gammaproteobacteria bacterium, assembly GCA_030040795.1. Lineage (GTDB taxonomy): Bacteria > Pseudomonadota > Gammaproteobacteria > Steroidobacterales > Steroidobacteraceae > JASHUC01. The sequence goes on from JASHTA010000303.1 coordinate 2,419, forward strand.
GAAAGCTGTAGCGGTCGAGGGACTTCGGAGGCGGAGCCGAAAAATAGGGATGTTGCAGCAATGCCGCGAGCCGTCCCTCGTCGACGCGGCCCTGGCGCGCGAGGACTCCGTCGCGATCCATCTCGCCAAGGCCGTGGCGAGCGACCCAATCGTTCAACGGTGCGTTGGCAGGCCCCGTGTCGAAGGCCACGACCTCGTCCGCCTCACCCCGTCCTGCCGCGCCCTGACCTGCCGCGCCTCGTCCTGCCCCGCCCCACCAAGTGATATTGCCGACGCCGCCTAGATTGAGCACGGCGGAGTTCGGCTGTGCCCCCACCCGCCGCAGGAGCGCGACGTGATAGATCGCGGCGAGCGGAGCGCCCTGCCCTCCGGCCCGCATATCGGCGGTGCGGAAGTCATAAGCCACTCGCATACCGAGCCTCCGTGCCATCCATTGCCCATCGCCGAGCTGGCGCGTATCGCCCTGCCGGCCGGGAGCCGGCGGGCGGTGCAGAACGGTTTGACCATGAAAGCCAATGATCGCCACTTCCTCGGCTGACAAGCCGCTCTCGGCAAAGAATTGCCGGACCGCTTCGGTCTGCGCGCGCGTGATCGCCTCCTCTGCCGCGCGAAAGATCGGTGGCTCGGGTCCCTCGAACTGCCACGCGAGCGCCGCCGCAACGGTCTCCGCGAGGAGCTTGCGCAGCTCAGGGGCGTACGGAATGAGCTTCCACGGGCCGAGCTCCTGAACGTCGACTCCATCGGTCCGGATGGCTGCGACATCGACCATCCCGTCCAAGACCGTACCGGTCATGAGTCCGATGGCCCAAACGGGCTTCATTGAATCACGCCTCGATCGCCGCTCGGAATCACCGCCACCGCTCGTAATCGCCGCAAGCCGCTCTCGCGATATTCGCGGGACTCTCGCCACTGCAGTTCCATCTGTCAACCCCGTACGGCAGAGTAACAAGATATAATTTGCGGGCATCACCAGTGTCCATTCGAATCCAAGCGTTGCATACCTCGTCATGGCAAGCAATGAAGGCGCGGACCCGCGCCTGTACTTCGAGGACCTCCAGGCCGGGCAGCGCTTCACCGGAAAGCGCACGTGCACGGTCGATGAGGCGCAGATCAAGGCTTTCGCGGCCGAGTTCGATCCGCAGCCCTTTCACCTCGACGCCGCGGCCGGACGCTCGACGGTCTTCGGCGGTCTCGTCGCAAGCGGCTGGCACACCGCGGCTCTCACGATGCGACTCCTTCTCGATGGCGGACCGCGGCTCGCCGGAGGCAGCGTCGGACTCGGCGCCGAGATCGACTGGCTCAAGCCGGTGAGGCCTGGAGATACGCTCAGCGTACGCGGGGAAGTCCTTGCAACGGCCCCCTCCACATCCCGCCCCGACCGCGGCCGCGTCACCATGCGCGCCGAGACGTGCAATCAGCGCGGCGAGGTCGTACAGGTTTGCATCTCCAAGGTCCTCGTCCCCCGCCGGCCTCTCTCGCCTGATACCTAATCTCCATCTCTTGCCGGACATCTAACGCATTGCCCGCTCCGGCGACGACGTTCACCGGCCAGGCGAAATGCCAGAGGAGCCGCTCCGCATCGCGCCGGGCAAGGCCACACCCTTCGGCCAAAGGAGCCACATGCGCCCCGACTGGCGCATCTGGCCAGCCTCCCCTGCAGCTTCCTCTCCCGTTCCCCAGAAAAAATCCGCACGCACCGGTCCTCGAATGGCGCCTCCGGTATCCTGCGCCACGACGAGCCGTTGCAGCGTCACGACCGAGTTCGGAAACGTCGTAGCCAGAAACACGGGCGAGCCGAGCGGCACCGAAGCGGGATCGACCGCAATCGATCGGCCCGGCGTGAGCGGCACGCCGAGCGTGCCCTGCGGTCCGAGCGCCGGATCCCCAAGCGGCTCCTCGCGGAAGAACACGACGCTCGGGTCCGCATCGAGCAGCTCCTGCACCTCGCCCGGATGCGAGCGCGCCCACGAGCGGATGCCGAGCATCGTGGCATCCTGCAGCTTGAGCTCGCCGTGATCGACGAGATAGCGTCCGATCGAGCGATAGGGATATCCGTTCTCATCGGCATAGTGGAGCCGAATGGTTTGTCCGCTCGACAGCTGCACGCGTCCGGATCCCTGCACCTCGAGAAAGAACGCATCGAGCGCATTGTCCACCCAAACGATCGCGCGGCCCTGGAGCGAGGGATCGCGATCGAGATCCGCACGGCTGTAGTACGGCACGACCTTGTCGCCCTCGAGCCTTGCTCGAACACGCTTGCCCTTGAGCTCGGGATAGACCGATGCAAGATCCACCGTCAGCAAATCGGGCGGCGGCGAGTACACAGGCGTGTCGAACTCGCTCGACGGTGAGCGTGCGCCGTGGAGCAAGGGCTCGAAATATCCCGTGATCAGCCCGGATCGGTCTTCCTGCCGGCCGGCTCTTTCAACAAGGCCGTAGGGGTCAAAGTAACGCTCGAAAAATGTGCGGACATCCCCTGATGTGACGGGACGGCTCGCTTGCGCCGCATCGCACGGAATCACCCACTGAGGGCGCCGGCCGACGATGCTGCAGGATGCGAGAAACGCAGGCCATGCCTGCATCATCTCATCGGTGCGCCAGCCCGGCAGATCGGACCATCGAGCCGGCTCGTACTCGGTCTGCGGTACGGGAGGCACGAGGGCCGCAGGTGGCGGGCAGACCGTTGGCTGCACCGCGCAGCTGCAGAGCGCGGCGCAGGCGAATATTACCGGGCCGAGCCATGCTCTCGTCATCACCCCTGCTCCTTGCGCGTTTGGCATCTGCATTCCCCCTCTGATCGGCTCACGGCAGATGGTACACGGGGATGTCCGGTCCATTGACGAGATCGGCCGGAGGTCTATCATCGTCTGTCCGTCGCGCAAAATGACCCCGACTCCCCGCGAGAAAGCCGAGCATTTCCGCACCCTGCATCAGCGAGCGGGCGCGTTCGTCATTGCAAACGCCTGGGACGGTGGCTCGGCTCGCCTGCTCACGAAGCTCGGTTTCCAGGCGCTCGCCACGTCGAGCGGCGCATCGGCGGCGACACTGGGCCGGCTCGACGGACAAATCACCCGCGAGGAGGCCCTCGCGCATTCTCGCATCGTCGTCGATTCAACGAGCCTTCCCGTATCGGCCGATCTGGAGAAGGGCTTCGGCGATCGGCCGGAGGCCGTTGCCGAGACCATCCGGCTCGCCGCGAGCGCAGGTCTCGCGGGAGGATCCATCGAGGATTCGACGGGCGAGCGGGCAAGCCCGATCTATGATCTTGGCCTCGCCACCGAGCGGGTTGCGGCCGCCGCCGAGGCCGCGCG
>JASHTA010000304.1 GCA_030040795.1 Gammaproteobacteria bacterium
CCTCGGTGAGCGGCAGGCCAGGCGGGCAGCCGTCGACGATGCAGCCCATCGCGGGACCATGGCTCTCGCCGAAGGTCGTCACCGTGAACAGCTTGCCGATCGTGTTTCCGGACATGCCGCGATCACCGTGCCCGAAGCCGTGCCGCTCGCGTGAGCGGCTCGCGCATCAGAAGTTGCTCCGCCGTCAACAGAAAGACCCCGCCGCCGCCTCGCTCGAACTGCAGCCAGGTAAATGGCTTCCGCGGGAAAGCGCGACGCACGGCCCGCTCAGTATCGCCCACCTCAACGACCAGAAGGCCACGCGGGCGCAGATGCTCTGCCGCTTCCCGCAGGATGACTCGCACGGAGCGCAGGCCGTCGGCGCCCGCTGCGAGGGCCAGCTTCGGCTCGTGGGCGTACTCCGGCGGCAACCCTGCAAGCTCGCGCGCGCCCACGTAGGGCGGATTGCTCACGATGATATCGTAGCGGCGCCCGCAGAGCGCATGGAAGTGATTGGATTGGACGAGGCTCACACGCCGCTCCAGGCGGTGCTTGCGCACGTTGATACGCGCAACCGCGAGCGCCTCCTCGGAAATGTCGGAAGCCTCCACCCGGGCATGCCTGAATGCCTTCGCGCAGGCGATGGCGATGCAGCCGCTCCCCGTGCCGAGATCGAGCACCCGATGGACCGCGGAGGGCTCGATCCAAGGCGCAAATCGCCGCTCGATGAGCTCGGCGATCGGCGATCTCGGGATGAGCACGCGCGGGTCCACGCGCAGCTCGAGCCCCGCGAACCAGGTCCTCCCCGTGAGATAGACCGCCGGCACGCGCTCCGCGATGCGCTGCTCGATGAGCGCGAGCGCCCGCTCGGCCTCGCGCCGCCCGATGCGTGTCGACGCCCGGCTCGACGCTCGGCTCGATGCTCGGCCCAATGCCCGGCCCGACGCCCGGCTCGCGGAGCGGCCACCGGCCGAGCCGCCGCCAGTCGTCCGCAGCGCATGCAGGACGAGCGCCGCGGACTCGTCCCACGCGTTGTCGGTGCCATGACCGAAGCACACCCCCGCGCGCAGGAGCCGGCGCGCGCCGCGGGCGATGAGCTCGCGGAGCGAGACCGCTCCGCGGAGTGAAGCCCTCTCGTGGCGCGGGACCGCGTCACGGTGCGAGACCGCCTCGCGCACGAGCGGCGCGGGCGGCGGACGGCGCCCGGGCCTCGCGCGACCGTTGTGGGATAATTTCCTCATGCCTCTTCGCACCGGCTGGATCGTTCTCACCTGCATTGCGATCTGCGCCGCCGCGGCGGCGGGCGCGTGGATCGCGCGCGACCTTGGACCGTCCGTACCCCGGATCTCGAGCGGCACCTGGCTGCCGCAGCCGCGCAGCGTCGGACGGTTCTCGCTCATCGACCAGGACGGGGCCCCGTTCACGCAGGCGCGCCTGCGTGGCGCGCCCTCGCTCCTTTACTTCGGGTTTACGCACTGCCCCGATGCGTGCCCGACCACGCTCGCCAACCTCGCGCGGGTCCTGCGCGCTGCCGCCGTACCGCATCTGCGCGTGATCTTCGTGACCGTCGACCCGGCGCGCGATGGTCCTACGATGCTCGGCGCGTACGTGCGCGCGTTCGATCCGCAATTCATCGGACTCACCGGATCGCAGCGGGCGATCGACGTCCTCGCCGCGAGGCTCGGCGTCGCGTTCCAGAAGATCGCGCTGCCGGGCGGAGACTACACGATCGATCACACCTCCGCCGTGTTCCTGCTCGATGCCGGCGGGCGCGTCGTCGCGATCTTCTCCACGCCCTTCGATTCCGCGCAGCTCACGCAGGATCTGCGCAGGACGGCGAGATTTCTCTCCGCGGGCCTCACCGTGCCGACCCGGCGCTCATGACGCAGGCCTCGGCGTCGCGGAGGCAGCCCCGCCGCAGGACTCCTGCGACCCCGATCGGTGCCTGGCTGTTCGTCGCACTGCAACGCCTGCTGCCCCAGCATGCCCTGTCGCGCATCGTCCATCGCCTGGCGCGGGCGCGCTTTACGCCGCTCAAGAACGCCCTGATCGCCGGGTTCGTGCGGAGTTTCCGGCCTCGGATGAGCGATGCCGGCGAGCCGGACCCGCTGCGCTATGCCAGCTTCAACGAGTTTTTCACACGCGCCCTCAAACCCGGCGCGCGCCGCGTGGATTCCGACGCCCGCTCCGTCGTCTCACCCGTTGACGGCACGGTGAGCCAGATCGGCTATCTCGAGGAGCTCACCCTCCTGCAGGCGAAGGGCCGGACGTACCGGCTCGATGCGCTGCTCGCCGCCGAGGCGTGGACTCCGCGCTTCGCAGGCGGCGCATTCGCGACGCTGTACTTGGCGCCCGACGACTATCACCGCGTCCACATGCCCGCCGCGGCTGAGCTCCGCGCCGGCTGGTACGTGCCCGGACACCTGTTCAGCGTCAATGAGACGACAGCCGGCGCCGTGGAGAATCTCTTCGCTCGCAACGAGCGTGTCGTGTGCGCCTTCGAGATGGACAGCCACGTGCCGTTCGCCATGGTCCTCGTCGGAGCGCTCTTCGTCGGCAGCATCGCGACCCCATGGCACGGCGAGATCACGCCCCGCAGGCCTCGCGAGGCGTGCGAGCTGCCGATACCCGCCTCCGCCCGGCGCCTGGAGAAGGGCGCGGAGATGGGCCGCTTCAACATGGGATCGACCGTCATCCTGCTCTTTCCGCGCGATGCGGTCGTCTGGCTGCCCGAGCTCACCGCCGGCAGCCGCGTGCTGGTCGGGCAGCCGCTCGCCCGCCTGCGCTCGGCGGGGTGACCGGCCGTGGCCGAGGACTGGCGCCCGACGGCGAGCAAGGCAATGCTCGAGCGGCGAGCCGCCCTGCTCGCGCGCACGCGGGCATTTTTCGCGGAGCGCGGCGTCCTCGAGGTCGAGACGCCGATGCTCGTGAGCGCACCGGTCACGGACCCGCACATCCACTCGGCGCGCGCCGAGCTCGAGCCCGGCGCGCCGCCTTGCTTCCTGCACACCTCGCCCGAGTACGCCATGAAGCGGCTGCTCGCCGCGGGATGCGGTGATCTCTTTCAAATCTGCCGCGTAGTACGGGGAGCCGAGCGCAGCCGGCTGCACAATCCGGAGTTCACGCTCCTCGAGTGGTACCGGCTCGGCTTCTCGCTCGGGGAGCTCATGAGCGAGGTCGAGGCGCTCGTCCGCGAGCTGCTCGGCCCCGGAGCGCCTCGCCCCGGCGAGCGTGTGACGTACCGGGACGCCTTCGCGCGCGAGCTGCATCTCGATCCGCTGACAGCCGGGCTCGCCGAGCTCGCGAGCGCGGCTCGCGCCGCGGGCTACCACGCGGCCGCCGAAGCCTCGCGACGCGACGAGCTGCTCGATTTCCTGATGGCGACGTGCGTCGGGCCCAACCTCGGCCGCGGGACGCTCGCCTTCGTGCACCGCTATCCCGCCTCCCAGGCTGCGCTCGCCCAGCTCGACCCGGGCGATCCGCGCGTCGCGCTGCGCTTCGAGCTCTACTGCGAGGGCATCGAGCTCGCGAACGGCTTTCAGGAGCTCGCTTCTGCCGCGGAGCAGCGCGTGCGCTTCCAGCGCGATCTGGAGGAGCGCCGGGCTCTAGGGCTTCCCGAGCCCCGAATCGACGAGCGGCTGCTGGCCGCGCTTCAGGCCGGACTGCCCGAGTGCTCGGGCGTCGCGCTCGGCTTCGACCGCACGGTCATGGTCGCCACCGGAGCCCGGCACATCGACGAGGTCCTGGCTTTCCCGGCCGAGCGCGCCTGAGCGGCTCGCGCGTGATGCCGGCCGCGGGCATTCCCTGGCCCGCTACTGTTTCGCGCGCGAGATGTACTCACCGGTGCGCGTGTCGACGCGGACGAGCTCCCCTTCGTTGATGAAGAGGGGCACACGCACCACCGCGCCGGTTTCGAGCTTCGCCGGCTTCTGGCCGCCGGTCGCGGTATCGCCGCGCAGCCCGGGATCGGTCTCGACGACCGTAAGCTCGATGTGAGGCGGAGGGGTCACGACGAGCGGCACGTTGTTGAAGAGCGTGACGATGCAGACCGTCCCGTCCTTGAGCCACACGGCATTGTCGCCGATGGCGGCCTTACCGGCGGTGTACTGCTCGAAGGAATCGGGCACCATGAAGTGCCAGAAATCACCGTCCTGGTACAGGTACTGCATGTCCATCTCGACCACATCGGCGGCGTCGACCGACTCGCCGGACTTGAACGTGCGCTCGATCACCCGCCCGGTCTTGAGGTTGCGAATCTTCACCCGGTTGAAGGCTTGTCCCTTGCCGGGCTTGACCATCTCGTTCTCGACGATGGAATACGGATCCCCGTCGAGCAGGATCTTGACGCCGGCGCGAAACTCGTTCGTGCTGATGCTTGCCATTTCAGTCTCTTGAGAGGGGCAGCTGATGATACTGGCATCCCACCGGCCCTGCCAGCCGGCCGGCCGCTCGACGTGGCGGCAAGAGATGGCCGAGGCCATCGCGAGCCCCCGAGAGCTCCTCGCGGCGCTCGACCTCGATCCTCGCCTCGCGGACGGCGCGGCCC
>JASHTA010000030.1 GCA_030040795.1 Gammaproteobacteria bacterium
GCACCTGGGCGTTCATCTTCTGCTTCTTCAGCATCGGCCTGACCACTCGCTTCGGCGACCTCGCCAAGGCGGGCGCAAAGCCGTTCTACGCCTTCACCGCCGGCGTGGCCGTGAACGCGATCCTCGGCTTCATCCTGTCGGCGCACGTCTTCGCCGGCTTCTGGTCGGCTCTCGGGCAATGAGCGCCGCGCAAGTTCCTCCGGTGGCTGCGCCGCGCTGCGCGGACTGCCGCCATTTTTCCAATGCGCCGGAGCTGCTCGAGCGGCGGATTCCGGGGCTGAAGGTCATGGGGTCGGGATACAGCGCCGTCCGGACCGAAGACGGACTGTGCGCGCTCCACGACCGGTATCTGTCGGCCGGCTACCGGTGCGCGAGCTTCGCGTCTCGATTCCCCGATCAGGGGTCCCGATGCACGGTATCCGGGGAGAACGCCGGCACGCACACGGCGACATACTAAGCCGGACACGGAGCATCCCCGCCATGCAGAGCTGGACACAATGGCAGCGCGAAGTCGTGACGCTCCTGCGCCAGGATTTCCGGGAGATTCTGCGGCACATCTCGCTGGACGACATCGATTGGCCGGCGTGGCGTGCCTTCTATCTCCAGGGTAGAACGCCGCGTGCGGCGATCGACCGCGCCTTGGAGCGCGATCTGTAGCGCCTTCCGCTTACCTTGGCGCACGAGCGCTCGGATGAGAGCGCGCCCGTCGCTCCATCAATTCGCGTTGCCAAGGTGGGCTGCCGGGGAGCGAATGCGAGCAAAATCGAACGAGGGGGAGTTCAATCAGCGCGGCTCATCCGCATCCCCGGCGCCCGCAGATACGATACCGCGACGGGCGCGGAAGACAAACAACACTTCGTTCGGCCGGCATAGCCAATCGATATTGGTGCGCGCGGTGGTCTCGTTCCCGAAGCCCCTGCACGGCTCCGGCTTCCCCGCTCGGGTGTTTGCCATTCTGCCGTAGCGCCGCACCCGGGGCTGTAACCGAGACATAACTCCTTTTCGACTGACATCTTACCGCCCGCGCCCGAAACTGCCTCCGTACCGGTTCAAACGTGAACCCCGCGCCGGTTCAGGAGGTTCCTTCGACATGGCCACCTTGGTGCTTGCGGGACATCCCATCCTCGGCGGTACCGACGCTGCCGGCGCCGCCTCGTTACGCGAGTGGCTGCAGGACGATTGGGCGATCCTCTTCTCCCATCCGGACGACTTTGTCCGCTGTGAGCTCGAGTGGGATCGGTGGGTCGCCGTTGTCCAGTCTGCATTTGCCGCCGCTCGCGCGCGTGCACTCGCGCTCGCAAGCCCTCGCCGGGCGCTCGATTGCGGCTGGATCTCTCAACTGAGCGGCGCCGGCCGCGTCACGCTGCTGCCGCTCAGTCCGGTGGGCCGCTGGATCGATCCGACCGATTTCCACGCGCACCGCCTGCAAGAGGACATCGAAGCCCTGAGCGGACGATTTGTCATGATCATCGATCCATCCCTCAAACGCCGCAGGACCTACGTCTATGGCGCTCTGGAGAGCCTGCCCTCTCCGCTCGATTTCCTACGATGGGTCCGCGCGCTGCGTGACTCGCGCATTCCCCAGGGGCCGCCTACCGATTCGCGCTCGAGCCATGTACCGGGTTGGCCGCGCAGGTACCGGCCAGGAGAGTTCCGGGGCCAATCGGCCGCCTGAGGCAAGACCCCTATCGAGCCCGCACCGATCCGTCGCAGGCCGCGTACCTCATCATCGCCGCACGGGCGCTGGGCCTCGATGCCCGGCCGGCTACCGCAGCGGAAGCTCGATTCCGCCAAACAGCGCATCGACTTCCTGCTGGCTCTCGCTCGCTGCCGCCCGGTCGACCAACCGGCGCGCGAGGTGCGGCGCAAGCAGCTGCATGAAGTCGTACATGTAGCTCCGCAACAGGCCGCCGCGCTTGAACCCAATCCACGTCGTATGGACCGGGAAGAGGTGCTCGGCGTCGAGAGACACGAGATCGGCGTCCTCCTCGCCATCGAGCGCGACGCTCGCGACGATGCCGACGCCGAGCCCCAGGCGCACGTAGGTCTTGATGACATCGGCATCTCGCGCCGTGAGCGCCACATCGGCGCGCAGGCCCGCTCTCGCGAACGTCTCGTGCAAGGACGACGGTCCCGTGAAGCTGAACACATAAGTCACGATCGGGAACTCCGCAAGCTGCCGCAGCGCCGGCTTGCGCACGGTCGCGAGCGGATGTTCGCGCGGCACGATGATGCGCCGGTGCCACCGGTACCAGGGCAGCAAGGTGTGGCTGCCGAAAAGCTCCCGCGATCCGGTGGCGATTGCAAACTCGATCCGGTCGGTCTTCGCCATCTCGGCGATCTGCTCGGAGGTTCCCTGATGCAGATGGAATTGCACGTGAGGATACTTCGACCGGAACTGCTTGATCACCGTCGGCAATGCGTAGCGCGCCTGAGTATGCGTCGTGCCGATCGAGAGGCTCCCGCAGTCCGCATGCTTGAACTCGTCGGAGACGCTCCGGATGTTCTGCGCCTCGCGCAGGATCTTGAGCGCATGGGCGACGATCCGCTCGCCGGGCTGCGTGACGCTCGTGAGCGTACGCCCGGTGCGCACGAAGATCTTGAAGCCGAGCTCGTCCTCGAGCAGCTTCAACTGCTTGCTGACCGCCGGCTGCGTCGCGCACAGCTTGGCCGCCGCGGCGGTGACATTGAGCTCGTTCTGGACGACCGCGGCGAGGAAACGGAGCTGCTGGAGTTTCACACCAGCGAGTCTAGGCTCGCGGTCGTTACGAAGTCGGTCGCGAGGGGGTAACGGATCGGTCACACCGGCGGCCGTGATATCTCCATCAGTGCCGCGCCGGAGTGCCGCGCACCCCGTTTCGGCACGTCCGGCGTGCAACTCGTGACATCGAGCATGCGCATTTCGGCGATTGCGCTCACCATGACACCTCATGGCTCCGGGCCCGCGCCCTGTGTAACTGACATGCGAAACCACACGCTGCTTTGCACCTTGCTGTGCGCTCTTCCATGCTGGGGCCTTGCCCTGCCCAGCCAGGCCGCCGGCGGCCCAATCACGGCCGAATATGCCCACGACGGCCATCAAGACTGGGGCATGCTCAAGCAGTATTGCAGCAAGTGCCACAATTCCATCGATTGGGCGGGTGGCGTCGCGTTCGATACCATGAAGCCGTCGCAAGTGCCGGCCGATGCCAAAGTCTGGGAGGCCGCGGTACGCAAGCTGAGCGGCCGGCTGATGCCTCCACCCGGTAATCCGCAACCGCCCCAGAAGCAGATCGACCGGTTCGTGAGCTGGCTTCAGAGCTACCTCGACGCCGCCAACGCCGCGGGCGACGACCCGCTCGCGGGTCACGTGTCGATCCAGCGCCTCAATCGCACTCAGTATGGGGACTCCGTCCGCAGCCTGCTCGGCGTCAACGTCCACGTCGATGACCTGCTGCCGGTCGACACTGAAGTGGGCGGGTTCGACAACATCGCAGCGGCCCTCGGCATGTCGCCGACCTTCCTCGACGAGTACATCCGGGCAGCGCGCGTCGTGGCGCATCTTGCGGTAGGCGATTCGAAGCCCAAGGTTTCCATCGCCATTATCCCGGCCTCGGGCGGCGATCCGAACCCCTATCAAGACGGCGTGCCGCTCGGCAGCCGCGGCGGCATGGCGTTCACGTACAACTTCCCGCTGGAGGGTCTGTACAAGTTCACCATCCAGGATCTCGGCGTGGGCCTGTACACGGGAGCGATGGAGACGCGCAGCACCGTTCTGCTGCTCGTGGACAGCAAAGTGGTCTTCCGAGGCGACCTGGGCGGCCTCGAGGATCTCGAGCTCGCCGACCGTGAGGGCGCCACGGGCCGCGCCAAGATCATGGCGCGCTTCGCCAACATTCCCGTGCACGTCGCGGCCGGACAGCACAAGGTGGTCGTGACATTCATTCAGCGGTCCGACGCGGAGAGCGACGAGGAGGTCGCGGGCGGATTCTCCTTCGGTGCGCGCGGCGCGCGCTTCGGCGGCGGTGTGCAGATCGCGGGACCGTACGGGCCGACTCAGCTGTCCATGACGCCGAGCCGCAAGAAGATCTTCATCTGCGAGCCTCGGGCCCCCGACGAGGACCGGCCTTGCGCGCAGAAAATCGCATCGCACCTCGCGGAGCTCGCCTTCCGCAGGCCCGGCACGCAGGACGATCTCGATGCGCTGATGCCCTTCTACGATCTCGGCGCCAAGAAGGGCGGGTTCAATGAGGGCGTCGAGTACATCGTCGCCGCGATCCTCGCGAGCCCCGACTTCCTCTACCGAACCATCGTTCCGACGAGAAACGCGGATGACGGCAAGCTCCACCAGTTGAGCAACCTCGAGCTCGCCTCGCGCCTGTCCTTCTTCCTCTGGGACCAGGGACCGGACCAGCAGCTGCTCGATCTCGCCATCGCCGGAAAGCTCTCCGAGCCGAAGGTGCTCGACGCCCAGGCGCGACGCATGCTCGCCGATCCGCGCGCGGAGTCGCTCGTGACCGACTTCGCTTTCCACTGGCTCGACATCGACAAGCTGAGCTCGGTCGTACCGGACCGGCAGCTGTTTCCGACGTATACGCCTCAGCTGCAACAGGACTTCACGACGGAGGCGAAGCTGTTCATCGCGAGCATCCTGCTCGACAACCAGAGTGTGGTGGGCTTGCTCAACGCCCACTATACCTTCCTCGACGAGCGGCTCGCGCGGCACTACGGCATCGATACGGTCTACGGCAGCCAGTTTCGGCGTGTGGAGCTCGAGAACCCGGTGCGGTGGGGGCTGCTTGGCAAAGGTGCCGTGCTCATGGAGACGTCCTATGCCAATCGCACTTCGCCCGTGCGCCGGGGCGCCTGGGTGCTCGACAAGCTGATGGGGACGCCACCGGCCCAGCCGCCACCGAACGTCAACATGAATCTCGACATCATGCCGGGGCAGAAGCCGACGACCGTGCGCGCGCGGCTCGCGCTTCACCGGGCGACGCCCTTCTGCAGCCAGTGTCACGGCGTGATCGATCCCTACGGGCTCGCGCTGGAGAACTTCGATGCGACGGGCGCGTGGCGCACCTATGACCACATTGCCGACGAGCAGATCGACGCCGCGTCCGTGCTCCCGAGCGGCGTCCCGGTTCGAAACGTGAACGACGTGCGGCGCATCCTCGCGAGCCATCCCGCCCAGTTCGTGATCGCTCTGACCGGCAAGCTCATGATGTACGCCCTCGGGCGCAAGCTCGATTACTACGACATGCCGCAGGTGCGCACCATCGAGCGCGCCGCCCGCAAAGACGACTACCGCTTTGAATCGATCGTTCTCGGTATCGTCGACAGCGATGACTTCCGGATGCAGGCCGAGCCCAACCCGGGGGGCGTACCGGGATTGAAAGTCGCCGCCAACTTCGGGCCAGCCGCCCCCGGCCGCTGAGGAGCAGCCCATGGTCTTCCTCACCAAGAAACACCTCTCCAGACGGACCGCCCTGAAGGGTCTCGGCGTCTCGCTCGCGCTCCCGTTGCTCGATGCCATGATCCCAGCCGGCACGGCGCTCGCGAAGACCGCAGCGGCGCCGAAGATGCGAGCCGGCTTCTTCTACCTCCCGCACGGGGCGATCATGAACAACACGCCCTACGGGAAGAAGATGGATCACTGGATGCCGAGCGGTGCCGGCCCGACGTACAAGCTGAGCCCGATCCTCGCGCCGCTCGAGCAGTACAAGCGCTACGTCACCTCGTTCGACGGTCTCGAGGACCTCGCGAGCCTCGATTCGGTCCACGTTCTGGTTCCTGCCGCTTGGCTGAGCGGCGTGCCCCCGAAGGTCTCCTCGTCCACGCCGGACATGGCGATCACGCTCGACCAGGCCGTCGCAAACCGGATCGGACAGCAAACCGCCCTACCCTCGTTGCAGGTCGCCTCGGAGGTCACCATCCAGACCGGTGCATGCGGCGGAGGCGGCGGCAGCTGTTACTACAGCTCGACACTCTCCTTTGCCAACGCGCATACGCCGTTGCCGATGGAATACAACCCAAGAAAAGTCTTCACCCAGCTGTTCGGCGAAGGCGACACGGCCGAGGAGCGGGCAGACATCCAGAGCGAGACCGCGAGCCTCCTCGACCTGGTCAGCGAGCGCGCCAAGGCGCTGCAGCGCAATCTCGGGCCGGGGGATCGCGCCGCATTGAACGACTATCTCGAGACCGTCCGAGAGATCGAGCGGCGCATCGAGAAGGCCGAGGCTCACCAGGCTACGAACGTCGTGCTGCCTGAGGCTCCCATCGGCGTGCAGGATCGCTTCGACGAGCAGGTCAAGCTCATGTTCGACCTGATCGCGCTCGCGTATCGGGCCGACGTGACGCGGGTGGTCTCTTATTTCATGGTCTCGGAGGCGACCAACCGGACCTACAACTTCATCGGCGTGCCGGACGCCTTCCATCCGCTCTCGCACCACGCGAACGATCTCGAGAGGCTGCGCCGCCTGGTCAAGATCCAAACCTGGCACGCGGCGCGCTTCGCCGATTTCGTGGGGAAGCTCGCCTCCGTCCAGGATGGCGACGGCACGCTGCTCGATCACTCAATCTTCCTGTACGGCTCGAACATGAGCAACAGCGACAAGCACGACAGCTATCCGCTGCCCAACATTCTCGTCGGTGGCGCCTGCGGGAAGCACAAGGGCGGACGGCAGATCGACCTGCCGCCTCACACGCCGCTCTCGAACGTACTGCTCACGGTGCTGAACCTCTGCGGCGGCGAGGAAAAGAAGTTCGGCGCCAGCACCGGCGCCATTGCGGTCTGATACGCGAGGAGCTGTCCAGTGGATCGCAGGACGGTACTGCAAGGGGCGCTCGGGGGATTGGTCGGCTCGTCCCTCGTGCCTTTCACGCGCGCAGCCGCCCGCGCGGCCTCGAACGTTTCAAACACGTCGAACGCGCCGAGCGCATCAGGTGCGGACGGCGCCCCGGACACGTCAAATGCACCGAGCCTCAAGCGCCTCAGCGACAAGATCGCCGTACTGAGCGGACTGACGGACAACGTGCTCGTCCTGTCCACTGGCGAGGGCTTACTGCTGGTGGATAGCGGCAGCCCAGGCCACACCGGCGCCCTGCTCGATGAGCTGCGGCAGCTGGCCGGCGGTAAGCGCGTGCGCGCCCTCATCAACACACATTGGCATCCGGATCAGACGGGCTCCAATGCAGCGCTCGGCAAGGCCGGCGCGACCATCATCGCGCAGCACAAGTCGAGAGACTGGATGGCCACTGCGCACTACATTCCCGGGGAGGACCGCTACCAGAAAGCCCTTCCCCAGGCGGCCTGGCCGACGCAGACCTTCTACTCGGGCGGCGCGATGACCGCCGGAGGCGAGCACATCGAGTACGGCCACCTGCTCGCCGCGCACACCGAAGGGGACTGCTACGTGTATCTGCGAGACTCCAATGTACTCGCCGTCGGTCATGCCGCCTCGCCCGTTCGCGATCCGCAGCTCGATTGGTTTGCCGGCGGCTGGCTCGGCGGGCGGCTCGATGCGCTGGCGCGGCTGTACCAGCTCGCCAATGAGCGGACCCAGGTCGTGCCGGCCTATGGCCCGGTCGTCTCGCGCAGCGCGCTGAAGGCCGAGCACGACGTGCTGCAGGTCATCTACACGCGCATGGTCGACTATCTGCGCAAGGGCTACAGCGCCCAGGACATGCTCGATGCCGGGGTGATGAAGGACTTGAGCCGCACCTGGGCGGATCCGAAGAAGTTCGTGTACGACGCTTTCAAAGGGCTGTGGGGGTATCAGGACACTCTCGCCCCGAACATCGTCTAGGCAAGGGGCTTCCCATGACACGATGGCTGATCGCGGCAGTGGGGGTGCTGGCTGTTACGGGAACCGCGCAAGCGGACCCGGGACTCGCCGACCTGGTTCAGGCGGGACGGGATGCGCCCGCGTTGCAGATGATCGCGGCTGGCGCGAATGTCAACACGCCGCAAGCCGACGGGACCACCGCGCTCGACTGGGCCACTTACCGGCTCGACGTCCCGCTCGTCAAAGCGTTGCTGAAGCACGGGGCGAACCCCAATCTCCTGAACGCGCTCGGATCTTGTCCGCTCGACGAAGCCGTCAACGCGGTCGACGTCGATTTGGTCAAGATTCTGCTCAGGGCCGGCGCCGACGCGGACATGCCGAACGCAGACGGTCAAACGCCCCTGATGCTCGCCGCGCACAACGGCAGCCTGGAGATCGCGAAGCTCCTCGTGCGCCACGGCGCGAGCGTCGATGCGCGCGAGCAATGGCGCGGTCAGACGGCGCTCATGTGGGCTGCAGCCCAAGGCTACGCGGACCTGACCGAATACCTCGTCCGTCACGGCGCCGCCGTCAACCTTCGCGAGATCTACAACGATTGGCTCGACAAGGCGACGCAGGTCACCTCCGAGCCGCGCGCGCAGTACCGCGCGGAGGGCGGCCTGACGCCCCTTCTATACGCGGCTCGGTCAGGTTGCATGGGCTGCGTGCAGGCGCTCGTCAAGGGCGGCGCGGACGTGAATATGCCGACGCCGGACGGCTACACGCCCCTCATCACGGCGCTCGACAACCGCCACTACGACATCGCCAAGTACCTCCTGCAGCACGGCGCGGATCCCGGCACCTGGGATTGGTATGGCCGCACGCCGCTTTACGTCGCCGTCGACATGCACACCTACAACGACTTCGGCCGGCTGGGCCCCGGCGCGTCGGCGCGCGCAACGGCCAACGCCGCCGCGGATAAGACGACCGCCGTGGACATCATCCGGATGCTCCTCGACGCCGGCGCCGATCCGAACGTGCAGCTCAACCTTCACCGGCCCGGCCGCGGCGGCAACAGCGGACGATTCGAGGATGACCTGTTGAGGAC
>JASHTA010000305.1 GCA_030040795.1 Gammaproteobacteria bacterium
TTCTCGGGGAGCGCCAGACGGAGGCGGACTGGCGGCTTTTCCCGACGCTGGTACGGTTCGATTGCGCCTATTATCCGCTGTTCAAATGCAATCTACGCCACGTCTATGAATATCCGGCGATCTGGCGCTACACGAAGGCGCTCCATGCCGTACCCGGCATCGCCGAGACGGTCGATGTGCAGAAATACAAGGAAAACTACTACTCCATCCGGAGCGTGAATCCGAGCGGCGTGGTGCCGCTCGGCCCACGCATCGACTTCGGGTGAGCGCGACACGCCATCAGGCGTCCGCGGTGGGTTGTCAGGGCACGGGGCGGTAGGCGACTCGGTTGCCCCTGAAAGTGCAGAACCAGAGCGTCTGCCCGATCTGCACCGTGCTCGTCGCATCGTCGAACTCTGCGCTTCCCGGGTCGCGATAGACCGGACTCAAGGCCATCGTCGCGGGGTCGAGCTTCATGACCGCCCACCCGTCGCGGCCGTTGGGGTGGCGCACGCTCACGAACTGGCCGGTGACGAAGATCTTGCCGTCCGGAGCCCAGCGGAGATTGTCGGGATTGAAGTCGACGTCGACGCTCGTCCGAGCGCCATGGCCCGAGAGCGGCACACGGTAGATTTTTCGCGTGCCGTAGGCATTGATGAACAGCCATTTCCCATCGCGCGAGGCGACGATCCCGTTGTCGCCTGAGAGGCCGGTGCCGGGAACCTCGCGGAAGCCCTTACCCGCGGTCCAAAGATAGACCGTACCCGTGACTTTACCCGACATGATGTGCTGGAAAGCTTGCTTGTCCGCGGTGTCCAGAAACTTCGTCACGGCAAATGAGCCCCTGCGCAAGACCGCGATGGCGTTGCCATTTGCGCCGGCCGGCATCAGCACGCAGCCAATCCAGGCGGCCGAAGCCTTTGAGGGATTCAGGCGGAAGACCTCGACCGACTCGCGCCCGCCATGATTGATCGCGTAGACGGTGACGCCGCTGCGGCTCTCGGTGACGTCGAGCCCGTGTGTCGAGAGTCCCTTCAGATCGGGCGCGGAGCAGCCTGCGTAGAGTGGGTCGGGCTTCGCGGCGATCGAAAGTGTCACGGCCTTCGCCGTCTTCGCCGCCGTATCGATCAAGTAAAGGCCCGCGGAGCCTGCTTTGAGGGAGCTGCCGACCAGCCAGCGGCCGCCGCCGATGGGCAGGAAATCCTCCACATTGATGAGGCCACAGACAAACTGGAGGTCACCGGCCGGTGCGCACGAGGCGGCCTGCTGTGGAGCCGTCTGAGCTTCGGCGCTCGATGGGGCACCGGCCAGTGCGCAGAGGGACAGGGCGAGAACGATGGCGATGGCAGCGGATTTCATTTGTGGGCTCCCCATTGAGCAGTCCCCTTCAATGATACTCCGGCTGCGATCAGGTCTCGCCGAAGTCAAGCGGCAAGCCGACGTAATTCTCGGCAATCGTACGCCGTCCGGTCTCGGAGTTGAGCAGATAGTCGAGCTCGGCCTGCTGGAGCTTCGAGGCGATCGGTCCTTCGTCCGGAAACTGATGCAGCAGCCGCGTCAGCCACCAGGAGAAGCGCTCCGCGCGCCAGATGCGGCGCAGGCAGCGGCTCGAGTAGTGATCGATGCCCGATGGGCTGTCCTCCGTGTAATACTCGATCAGTGCATCGCTCAGATACTTCACGTCGGTTGCGGCGAGGTTCAGTCCCTTCGCGCCGGTGGGCGGCACGATGTGGCCGGCATCCCCCACGAGGAACAGGCGGCCGAAACGCAACGGCTCGACGACGAAGCTGCGAAGCGGTGCAATGCTCTTCTCGAGCGAGGGCGCCGTGATCAACCGTTCACGGCCGGCTTCATCGAGGCGGCGGCGCAACTCCTCCCAGAATCTCTCATCGCTCCACTGCGAAAGCTCGTCCGTCAGAGGCACCTGCAGGTAGAAGCGGCTGCGCGTGCGGCTGCGCATGGAGCACAGGGCGAAGCCTCGCTCGCTGTTGATGTAGATCAGCTCGTCGCTCACCGGGGGCGTGTCGGCGAGCAGTCCGAGCCAGCCGAAGGGATAGAGCCTCTCGTACTCGCGGATTGCTCCGCTCGGCGGGCTTGCGCGGCACACGCCGTGGGACCCGTCGCAACCGGCAATGAAATCGCAGCTCAGACGATGCTCTTGCCCGCTCTGTCGCCAGGTGACATAGGGATGTGGGCCTTCAAAATCATGTACCGCGACGTTCTGGGCTTCATAAAGCGTCGGTAAGCCGGCCGCGCGTCGAGCGTCCATCAGGTCACGGGTGAGCTCCGTTTGGCCGTAGACGAGTACGGTGCTGCCGCCCGTCAGTCCGTGCAGGTCGATGCGGTGGCGTCGTCCATGCACGAGCATCTCGAAGCCGTGGTGCACGAGTCCGTCACGGCGCATCCGCTCGCCCACGCCCGCCTGATCGAGCAGATCGGCGGTGACCTGCTCGAGAACGCCCGCGCGCACACGGCCGAGGACGTACTCGGGCGACCGGCGCTCGAATATCACGGCATCGATGCCGGCGTTGTGCAGCAGCAGGCCGAGCAGCAGGCCTGCCGGACCTGCACCCACAATCGCGACCTGCGTGCGCTGGGAGGAGGGGGGCGGCCGCATACGCCGGGAGCGGGAGAGTGGCCGCGTACGGCCACGGTCCCCAGGGGATGAATTGAGGTCGCGATTCATGACCGAGTCTCCCTCGACGAGCCCGAGAGATTCTGTCGTGGCCGGATCGGCGCGATATGGACTAAGCTGCCGGAAAATTGGACTTTTCTTAAGGGGGGAGAATGACCCGAGCCGCCGTCCGGCGAATTCCGGACTATTCGCTGTATGGCGAAGCGCCGCACGCTCGCGCCGAACGCTTGCTGCACGTCGAGACCATCGAGGCTCGCAGCGCACGGTATCACTGGAGAATCGACCCGCACGTGCATCGCTCCTTGCACCAGCTCGTCGTGGTCTTGCGCGGCCATGGCATTGCCAAGGCCGAGACGGCAGTCACGCATTTCCAGCCGCCCGCTCTGACAATCGTGCCTGCGGGCACCGTGCATGGCTTCGAGTTCGAGCCCGGCACGCTCGGATTCGTCATCACGCTCTCCGAGGAGCCGCTGAGAGACGCCGCTCGGAGAGAGCCCGCGGTGGCTCGACTCTTCGTGGCCCCCGTGACGCTCGAGCTCGCCGATGCGTCAGGCTCAGCCGCTCTGGCGCGCGCGGTGCGCGCGCTGGCTCACGAGCACGCCCAGGCCATGCCGGGTCGCGTGCTGGCACTCGAGGGATGGCTGTCGGTCCTGCTCGCGAGCGCGCTGCGTGTCTCGCACTCGCATGCGAGACCCACGGACGCCTCTCTCCCGCGAAACCGCGAGCTCGTCTCGCGCTTTCGGGTTCTGATCGAGGCGGAATTCCGCTCGGGCCGGTCCATGCCGGATTACGCACGGGCTCTCAATGTATCGGAGACACGCCTGCGCAATGCGTGCCTCGGCGCCACCGGCCGACCGCCGATTCAGCTGCTGCACGCGCGCGTGCTGCTCGAGGCAAAGAGGCAGCTCATCTACACCGCGCTGCCGGTCGCAGAGATCGCCTACGAACTGGGGTTCGATGATCCGGCGTACTTCACGAGGTTCTTCACGCGCAGGGCCGGCGTCTGTCCGCGCCTCTACCGCGCGCAAGGCTCTCGCCCGTGAGGAGTAAGCTGATTATTTCCGCGCAGTGCGCGCCGTGACGCCTTGCTTAGGCCGGCGGACAGTTCTCAGCTTTCCGCTCCGCCCTCCACCGCAGAAGAACCGGTCGCCGCCATCGCACTCGAGCCCCGACACGCTCACCCCTGGGGGCATCTCGAGGCTTTCCAGGACCTCTCCTGACCGAGGGTCAACCCGCCTCAGCTCGCTCTGGTCGCCTTCCCATGTGCCGTGCCACAACTCGCCGTCGGTCCAGGTGACGCCGGTGACGAACCGATTGGACTCGATGGTGCGAAGAATCGCCCCTGTCTCGGCGTCGATCTGATGGATCTTCCGACCCCGATGCTGTCCGACCCAGAGCGTCCCTTCGGCCCACGCGAGCCCCGAGTCGCCCCCGCCGCCGGGCGCCGGGATCGTCGCGAGTACGCGGCCGGTCTTGGGGTCGATCTTCTGGATACGATCCTCGGCGATTTGGAACAGGTGCTTGCCATCGAAGGCTGTGCCGGCATGCGCCGCAACGTCGATCGAGCGCAATGTCTCGCCGCTCGCAGGATCGATCGCGCTCAGCTTGGCTCCCGAAGCGATCCAGATGCTCTGCCCGTCGAACGTCACTCCATGTACGTGGTTGACGTCTGGGAAGGGTCCATATTCACGAAGGATCTCAGCCGCTGATCGTTTCATACCCGCATCCTAGTCGCTTGCAAGGGCGCCGGGGAGTAACAACGCCGTCGTGAATCCTGGCATCGGAGGCGCCATCCAGCGCCGCGCTCTTCCCCGTCCCCGCGACTGCACCTTGCGCGCGGCCGCCAGCGAGTCGAGGGCGCGTTGCACGGTCCGCTGGCTGGCTCCAAGCGCCAGCGCCAGGGCCGAGCTCGACCACGACTCGCCGTCGGCGAGCAAGCCGAGCACCGCCGCATGCGTCTCCTCCACGGGCAGGGCCAGCACAACGACCTCGCGCGCGCGATGGGGCACGAGAGCGAATCCACGCTTCGTCGCGCTCACCCTGGCCAGATTCCGAAGCACCCGTCGGAGCCGCCCCACTTCAACCCGCAGCCGCACACGATACGACTCGTCGACAACCTTCGCGCGAAAGGCTCGCATAACGAGCTCGTTGCGCGGCACATCATCGGGCCACGCCTCGCCCAGCGCACGCGCGATCGCAAACAACACGGGGCGTCGCGCGAGAGAGACCACCGTGTGTGCATCGCGCACGGCATGACAGCAAGCGTCCACGACGAGCGCTCTAGACGCAAGCAAGGCTTCAACCTCCTCCAGCACGAGCAGCCGGTCCTTGCCCCGGCCAATCAAACGTGCGGCGGGCGTGTTGAGGGCGAGCAATGCGCTCTGGACCTCGGCCGCCAGTGCCAGGATGCCGGCATCGGATGCGGCATTCTCGGCGCGAGCGAGCGCAGAGCGCGCGGTCTTCGTCCGCAGGCGCCGTGTTGCGAGACTCGCGACGATCAGCTCGTGAGCGGTTCTGACGGCGGGAGGCAAAGGCGACGGATCGAGCTCGGCGAGCCTGTGCTCGGCCTCATCGAGGCGTCCGATCAGCAAGAGGCGGCGAAACTCGAGATTTCGCGCATGCGCGGCATTCACCCGATCGCCATGCTGCTCGAGTGTCGCCCGAGCGGCATCGAGCGCTTTCGCAGGCCAGCCCAGGTCGCGCGAGACGAGCGCAATCTCGGCCTCGGCGACGATGCACCTCGCACGCGCCACCGATTCTTTCGGACCAAAAGCACGCGCAGCGCTCTTGAGGAGTGCCTTCGCCCGAGGGAAATCACCCAGCTGCGCCATCGCGATCCCTCGAAGCGCGAGAGCGGGCGCATCCTCCCTCAGCGCCACCCGCTTTAGCGCGCCAAGCGGGTCACCTCCCGCAAGCGCTCGCGCCGCGGCCGTGATCAGCGAGTCCATCGGAATGCCGCCACACTTGTCACTCCACCCGGTCGATCGCTCGGGCCTACTCTATGTTACGACGATCAACCCGCACGTCGTATCGAGCACACCGATAGAACGACGGAAGAGAACCGCAAGAAGGAGATGCGCCATGACCCAACACCCGACTGGAACACGTCAGGAGTGGCTCGCAGCGCGGCTGGAGCTGCTCGAGGCCGAGAAGGAGCTCACGCGGCGCGGCGACGCGCTCGCTCGGCGGCGGCAAGAGCTGCCGTGGGTTCGGATCGACAAGGCATATCGCTTCGAAACGGACGAGGGCAGTGCCTCGATCGAGACTCTCTTTCAAGGGCGCTCGCAGCTACTCGTCTATCACTTCATGTTCGGGCCCGACTATCGGGCCGGCTGTACATCCTGCTCATCCATTGCGGATGGCTTCAACGGGTTCGCCGTCCATCTGGCCCATCATGACGTGATGCTCTGGGCGGTTTCGCGCGCGCCGCTCGCGAAGCTGCAGGCGTACGCGCGCGAGCGGCCGGGCTCCGGTGATGAATCCCGCAGCCGGTATCGCGCACGGCGCGCGTATCGAGAGCGCGGGTCCGCTTCTTCCCTTAAATTATTTAAATGTCATGTAATACAATGATTATTAATATATTATTATTCTCGTCTTATCACCCCGAACAGGGCAGGCCGCGAGGCGAGCATGCGTATCGAGTTGGATTCGCTGGAAGCGCGCGTGATCGGCTGCTTGATCGAAAAACAGATCACGACCCCCGACCAGTATCCGCTGTCGCTCAACGCGCTGCTGAGTGCCTGTAACCAGAAGAGCAACCGCGATCCCCTCATGAGCGTGGATGAGGCGGCCGTGCAGCGCACGGTCGATGCGCTCTCGCGCAAGCATTTGCTGCTCGAGCGCTCGGGCTTTGGCAGCCGCGTGCCGAAATACCAGCACCTCTTCTGCAATACCGAGTACGGAAGCCTGAAGTTCTCGGCTCAGGAGCTCGCGATCGTATGCGAGCTCCTGGTGCGCGGTCCTCAGACCCCGGGCGAGTTGCGGGGGCGCGCAAGCCGAATGGCGGCGTTCACGGACGTGTCGGAGGTCGAGACGGCGCTGCGGAATCTGCTCGAGCGCGAGGACGGACCGCTCGTCGCGCGGCTGCCGCGCGAGGCCGGCCGGCGCGAGTCGCGATTCATGCACCTGTTTGGCGGCGAGCCGCCTCCGCAAGGCATCGTCGCGGATCGCGCGACAGAAGGTCCGGCCCAGTCGGCCGAGCGCGAAACGCTCGTGAGCCGCGTGACCAGGCTGGAGGAGGAGATCCGAGCGCTTCGGACCGAGCTCCAGGAGCTGAAGTCACGAGACC